>JAPULJ010000054.1 GCA_027295145.1 Alphaproteobacteria bacterium
GCTCGACCATGACGGCTCGATCGTGGTGCTGACCGGGGCGGCGGAGATCGGCCAGGGCTCCTCGACCATCCTGGTACAGACCGTTGCCGAGGTGCTCGGACTTGACATGTCGCGGGTGCGCATCGTTGCCGCCGACAGCGAGGTGACGCCCAAGGACAACGGCTCCTACTCCTCGCGGGTCACCTTCATGGTCGGCAATGCCGCCCTCGAAGCGGCGCAGAACCTCAAGCGAGTCCTAGTCGAGGCAGCCGCCCGCAAGCTCGACGCCCGCCCCGACGATATCGAGGTCCTGGGTGAGCTCTACCGCGCTGGGGCGCAGGACCCGGGCGCTACCTTCGATGAGGTCGTCACCGAGGCGCTGAAGGACACCGGCACGATTACCGTCAAGGGCAACTACAACACCACTCCCGAGTCCTGGGGCGGGCGTAAATACCGGGGCGCGGCGGTCGGCGGCTCGATGGGCTACAGCTACGCCGCCCAGGTTGTCGAGGTCAGCGTCGATACCGAGACGGGTGTCGTCACCGTCGACAAGGTCTGGGTCGCCCACGATTGTGGCAAGGCGCTGAACCGACTTACCGTCGAGGGACAGATCGAGGGCTCGGTGTGGATGGGCATGGGCCAGGCGATGTCTGAAGAGACCGCCTATTATGACGGGCTGATGATAACCGGCAACCTGCTCGACTACCGTGTGCCGACCATCGAGGACAGCCCGCCGATTGAGAGCCACATCGTCGAGAGCAACGATCCCCACGGCCCCTTTGGTGCCAAGGAGGCGGGCGAGGGTTCGCTCTCCGGGTTCCTGCCCGCCCTCACAAACGCGGTCTTTGATGCCATCGGCGTCCGCTGTAACGATCTGCCGCTGACCCCCGACCGGGTACTCGCCGCGATCGAGGGCAAGGGCAAGCGCATGAAGGCGGCAAGGCGGCGCAGGGGAACCGGCTGATGGAAGCGCTGCACGATTTTGCTCTTCTGAGACCGGCGAGCCTATCCGACTTAATCGCCGCACGGCGCAAGGCCCCCGAAGCCCGCCTGATCGGCGGCGGTACCGACATTCTGGTCAATATCCGCCGCGGCATCGAGGCGCCGCCGGTGCTCATCGACACGGGCGGTATCGCCGAGCTTCACACGATCAAGGCCAGCGCCAAGAGCTTCGAGATCGGCGCATCGGTGACATTGACCGAAATCGCGACGCATCCAGGGCTCGCCAAATATTTCCCGGCGATCGCCGAAGCCGCCGGTTCGATCGCCGGGCCGACCCACCGCAACATGGGTACTCTGGGCGGTAATCTGTGCCTTGATACCCGCTGCATTTTCTACAATCAGAGCGAATGGTGGCGTACCGCCAACCATGATTGCCTGAAGACCACCGGCGAAATCTGCCACGTCGCGCCCAAGAGCAAGGGCGTCTGCTTCGCCACCTTTGCCGGCGACCTGGCGCCCGCTTCCCTCTTGTTCGAAACCGAAATCGACCTAGCCGGGCCGAAGGGAAAGCGCACAATACCACTCGCCGATCTTTATATCGGCTACGCCAAAAAGGACGGCTCGACCGGCGACGGCAAGACCTATCTCAGCCTCAAACCCGGCGAGATGGTGCTGGTTTTACGCGGCAGGAAACCGGCTGGGCTGGTTTCCGCTTACGATAAGCTGCGGATCCGCCGCTCGATCGAGTACCCGGTCGCCGGGGTCGCAGTAGCGCTTCAGCGCTCGGGCGACAAGCTCACCAAGTTGCGCGTCGCTGTCACCGGCACCAACCCCCGCCCGGTCCTACTCGCGGGCACTCATGAGCTCTGTGGCAGCGCCATCGGCGAGGATACCCTATCCGGCCTGGACGGCCTTGTACGCGACCAGATCATGGCAATGAAAACGACATTTACGCCGGGGATGTACCGCCGCCGCATCGCCGGCGTCCTGGCGCGACGGCTTCTTCAAAGGCTTTGGGCGGGCGCAGGGTAACTAATATCGCGGGGCTGACTTTGGGTGCGCATTTCGCCCGCGCCGCGCTTCGATGCGGGTGATGATAATGGCGCTGGCGAAGATGACGACGGCACCGACCCAGACCCACGGGCTCGAGGTTTCACCGAACAGGAAATATCCAGCGAAGGTAACGAGGATCAGGCGCACGAAATCGAAGGGGGCGACAAAGCTCGCATCGGCCGCCGAGAAGGCGCGAATCATGCAGAAATGCGCGAAATTCGCGGTGGCGCCGATGCCGAGCAGTGGCAACGCCTCTCCCCAGCCCGGCGGGTTGCCAAAAATCAGCGCCGGACCAATGGCGAACAGCGCCAACAGCAGGTTGGTGTAAAAGACGATCCTCACTGCCGGCTCGGTTCGCGACAGTATTTTCACAACGATACCGGTGACCCCGTAGCAGGCCGCCGAGGCCAATGCCAGGATCGCCGGCAGGCCGATCTCGACGAGGCCCGGGCGCAGGATGATCAGGGCCCCCGTGAAACCCGCCATCGTCGCCAGCCAGCGCCGCGGCCCGACCTTCTCGCGGAGCACAAGTGTCGCCAATACCACCGTAAACAGCGGGATAGTCGAATTGAGTGCGATCGCGTCGACCAGTATCATGTGCCCGACCGCATAGACGTAAGCGACCAGCGCCAGATAGGTAAACAGCCCGCGCGCCACATAGAGGCCGTACCGCGTGGTCTTGAGCAAGATCAGCCCTTCGCCGAGCCCGCCCCGCAGGAGAAATGGAAGCGTCAATGCGATACCGACGAGCGCCCGGTAGAAGGCAACGTCGAAGGCGGTCAGGCGATCGGAAATAATTCGGATCAACACCACCATGACTGTGAAACTGGTCATCGCCGCAGTCATCCACAGCGCGCCCAGCACCGGATGGTTGGTGCTGTCCGGCGATACGCCGGAAACTCTGCCAGCCTCCGGCTCGTTGCCGGCGGGGTCTGTCTCGTCGGTCATGGGTTGAGCCGAGCCGCTTCGGGGACGCCGTTCGATAGCGTTTCGCCGGGGCTGTCGGCAAGTCGTTTTCGGATATCCACACTATGCGTGGGGATGCGAGGCGGATCGCCACAATACCACATAATATTCAGTCTGCGTTAAGGCACAAGCACTTGGTAGTGTGGACAAGTCGGACCGCTTCCGTCACATTCCCTGTCGGGGGCGCCGATCGGCGGCGAGTAGTAGTCGAGAATCATGCGAATCATCAATGGTTTTGACGAGTTGAAGGGTCTTTCCGGTCAGGAGATCGGCACAAGCGAATGGGTCGAGGTCACGCAGGAAATGGTCGACCGTTTCGCCGAAGTGACCGGCGATGACCAGTGGATACACACCGACGTGTCCAAGGCGGAGAAGGAATCGCCCTATGGCGGCACAATTGCGCACGGCTTTTTGACCTTGTCGCTGATCCCCCGCCTGTGCAAAAAGATCTATAAGCTCACCGGCATCTCGGCAAGCATCAACTACGGGCTCAACAAGGTTCGTTTCTTCAGGCCGGTCCGCGTCGGCTCGCGCATCCGTGCGGTCCTGCGCGTGGTTTCCACCCGCCTCATCGGCAAGAAGGCGGTGCGTTTCGTCAGCCAGATCACCATTGAAGTAGACGGCGCCGACAAGCCTGCGTGCGTCGCCGAGACCGTCACTCTGGTGCTGCGCGAGACCAGCGGGAAAGTGCCCAAACGGCTAGTCAAGCGTCGCGCCCGGCGCATCGCCCGGCACCGCAAGCGTCGCCAACGCGGCACCCCGGCGACAGCCTGACCCGCACTCTTTCGCGCCTCGCTACATATCGCCTATTCGCAAATGCCGCTTGCGCGCGCCTTATCGCCTGTCCTTTGATGGCCCCACCGCGGGCGAGGGCGCCGGCGGACGCCAATCTTTGAGAAGCCGGCCACGCCTGCTCCGATGCTGAAAATCCTCGAACGCCCAAAGGAGCCGCTGCCGCGCCCGGGCGAGGCCTGGGCCGCGCTCGACCGCCACGCCGTCACCAACGGCATCACCGCCATGCTGATGGCTTGCACCGGGCCATTGGTCATCATGCTCTCGGTCGGCGTGGGCGCGAAGATGAGCCAGGCTGACATCGTCACCTGGATGTTCGGCGGCTACGCTATCGGCGGCGTGTTCTCGATTGTCTTCTCGATCCTCTATCGAATGCCGATGGGTATGGCCTGGACAATTCCCGGTGTTATCCTTCTATCCAGCGCCCTCGATCATCTTCCCTTTGCCGAAGTTGTGGGCGCCCTCTACGTCACTGCCGGATTGCTCCTCGTGCTAGGCCTCAGCGGCTGGGTGCGGCGGATTATGGACTTCATTCCCCTCAGCATCGTGATGGCGATGGTTGCCGGGGTCTTCTTGCCCTTTGTCTTGAAGATCGTCACCGCCTTCGACCAGGACTGGCTGATCGCTGCGGTGACGCTTGGAACCTTTGTTGTGATCTCCCTGGCGCCGGCAATTGCGAAAACGCTTCCCCCTGTGCTCGCCGCGTTGATCGCCGGCTCCGTGGCGGCGGTGGTTACCGGCCAGGTGGAATTAAAGGAACCGCTGAGGCTGGCCATTGCCGAGCCGATCCTCTACCGGCCGGCATTTTCCTGGCAAGCGATCGTCGAGCTGGTGGTGCCGATGGCGGTCACAGTCGTCGGCATCCACAATGCCCAGGGCTTCGCCATCAGCCGCGACAACGGATACGATCCGCCGGTTAACACCCTGACCACTGCTTGTGGGGTTGGCTCGGTTCTCTTCGCGCTGTTCGGCACGGTCTCGACTTGCGTCACCGGACCGGTAAACGCTGTCCTCAATTCGTCGGGCGAAAAGCATCGCCGGTTCATGGGCGGGGTCGTGTTCGGCGTGCTGATCCTGCTCTTCGGGCTGTTCGCGCCGGTCTCCGCCCAACTCGCGCTGGCCCTGCCGACCGCCTTCTTCGGTCTGCTCGGCGGGCTGGCGATGTTCAATGTGTTGCGCAGCGCCTTCGTCTCGGCCTTCTCCGGGCGCTTTCAGATGGGTGCACTGGTCGCCTTCATCGTCACGGTAGCGGGGTTGCCGATCGTCAATATCGGAGCGCCGTTCTGGGGTATCGTGCTGGGCACGCTGACCTCACTGCTCTTCGAGCGCGGCGACTTTCGCGCCGCCGCCGAACAGCGGTTGGCAGGCCGGGAATAATCCACCCAGCCCAATCAGCCCGCCGCCCGTTCCAGGCTGCCTCCCGGCCGGCGGTGCACCCTGGGCCGCCGGGGTGCGCGGCTGTTGAGATTGTTTACGTCGACGAGCTTGGTGAGCAGGGCCATGAACGCCTCCTGCTCTTGCGCATCGAGGGGCGCCAGGATCCGTTCTTGCGAGGTCTCGAGCGCCGGCTGGACCGCCTCCAGCATCTTCGCGCCTTCCTGCGTCAGATTGACCAGCTTCGTCCGCCGGTCGGCATCGCCCGCCACGCGGCGGACAAGTCCCTTTTCCTGGAGACGGGCGATGACATCGCCCGTGTTCGAGCGGTCGAAGGCAACGAGATTGGCAAGCGATATCTGCTCAATTCCGGGATGGTCGCGAACCGTACACAGCAATGCGAACTGCACCGGCGTGATCCCGAAGCCAGCAAACTCCTCTGTAAAGATCGAGACCGCGATCTGCTGGGCCCGGCGGATCAGGTGGCCCGGCATGAGGTAAAGATCGGAGTAGCTCATGCGCCGCAGTATGACGATGGCTTGCTTACCTGTCGATAAAATCGAAATGGGATTACAGGCGCCATGTGCGGAACAACACCCCGTCACGCGGTCCCACGTGCCGTTCACTAAGTTGACATGAGAATATTAGAAACTTACTATTCAGTCAGTATTATACAAATCGGATGATGAACGCACCCAAAGCGGTCTGTTTATGCAATAACTTCGCAGCACAGCAACGACGAGCCCTCTCCATGAACGATCCCGCCCTCAAAATCGAAGAACCCAACGAGGGGAAGAAAACCCGAATCAACGATCCGGGGCACTTCCTGCATCCGACCTATTTCATGAATTTCGAGCATCCAGAGGTTCGCGCCTTCGCCGAATTGAAGACCGACGGGGCACGGGGCGACGTCGAAAAGGCCATCGCGCTGTTCTACGCCGTACGCGATAGTATCCGCTACAATCCCTACGAGCTGAAGATCGAGCCGCAGTCCTATCGGGCCAGTTATACGCTGCAGGCGGGTGTCGGCTGGTGTGTGCCCAAAGGCATTTTCATGGCCGCGCTGGCCCGAGCTGTCGGCATCCCGGCACGCCCGGGATACGCCGATGTGCTCAATCATCTCGCCACCGAACGCTTTCTTAAGATGATGGGAACGGGTGTCTTTAGCTACCACGGCTATGTCGAGCTGTGGCTCGGCGAGCAATGGCTCAAAGTCACCCCTGTCTTCAATATCGAGCTGTGCGAGAAGTTCGGTGTGCTGCCCCAGGAGTTCGACGGCACCGGGGATACCCTGTTCCAGGAGTTCGATCGCTCGGGGCGCAAGCACATGGAGTATTTAAAGGATCGCGGAGCCTACGACGATTTGCCGCTGACCGAGATCATGACCGATTTCGATCACCGCTATAGAGATTACATGAAAGCGGTACGCAACGGCCTGGCCGGCGATTTCCTGGCCGAAGCCGCGGCTGAAGGCAAGTCTGCATAAATCCCGCCGGCGAACGGGCGGGCATAGCCTAAAGAGGACAGTGATGGACGCAGCCGAGGTCAAGCAATTGGGCGCGTCGCTTGGCGCGGACATGATCGGCATTGCCAGCGCCAAAATGCTCAACGCCTTTCCCCCCGATCCCCGATACCCCCAAACGCCGGACCGTATTTCCAGCTACGTTAAAAGCGTAATCGTCATTGTCCAGCACATTCCGGTGGCGGCCTTCCGGGCCAAGCAGAACATCCCGGTGCAATATATCGACATGCTGGTCCTGCGCCGCATGGATAAGATCGGCTATCGGCTTGCCGAGAAGCTCGAGAAGCGCGGCTTCCCGAGCTTTCTTACCGCCGCCCAGGAGACAGACTGGGACTATAAAAAAGCCAGTTACGGACGCCTGTCGACGCGCCATCTGGGGATCGAGGCAGGGCTCGGAACCTTCGGACTCGAGGTCAATATCCTGACCCCTGAGTACGGCCCAAGGGTCTACCTGACCGGCGTCCTGACCGAGGCCGAACTCGAACCCGACGAAATCATGACCGAACAGGTCTGCATCGGCGAGGGCTGCTCGCGATGCCTTTATTCCTGCCCCTCGGACGCGGTCCTGCATTTCGGCATCGACAAGCGCGCCTGCGCGGTCGAGGCGCAGGAATTCGGCTACATGCAGATCACCAAATTTTTTAACAACTTCATCGGGAAATCCCGCTCGGAGAAGGTCGCGGACCTCAAGAGCCGCGACGTATTCGGCTTCTGGCAGGGACTCTTACGCGTCGTCGGCTCGTTCGGCGACTGCCCGCGCTGCCTGGCGGTCTGCCCGGTCGGCAACGACTACCACGCCTATCTGGCCGGCCCCCAAAAACATATCCCCGAACGAACGCCGGAAAAGGAGGCCAAGGCCAAGGGCTATAAGGAGGCCCGAAAAAACGGCGAGGAAATCGCCGGCCTCAACGAATGGAACCGTCGCTGGGTGGGCCCCGAAGGCTACAAGGGAATAGTCGCCCGCCAGCTGAAATCCTTCAAGCAACGCCAGCGCGAACGCGAGGAAGCGTCGGGATACAGCTGACAATGGTCGCGGTCTTTCAGAATCCCATCACAGCTGAGGACATCAAGGCCAAGGCCAAGGCGTTCGGTGCCGACCTCGTCGGCATCGCCGACGGCCAGGTGATGAACGATAATCCGCCTGATCCGAAAGACCCTCGCCGGCCATCGGACATCACCGATTACGACGCTGACCGGGTGATCGTGCTGGCCAAGCGGCTCAACAGCGGGACGACGCGCATTACCCGCTGGGACGAGCGCCACAAATACTACAACGACGAGATCACCATATCGATGCTCGAGGAAATCGCCCTCGACCTCGTCCTGTGGCTGGAGAACGAAGGTTATCCCGCGCTCATCGTACCCCCGAGCCACGTCGACCCGTGGCGCTACCGGGGCGATCCCGAAGAGCACATGAAGCCGCTTCTGTCGCTGGAGCACGCAGCGGTCGAAGCCGGGCTCGGCACCCTCGGCCTCAACCTCCAGCTCCTGACTGCCGAATACGGGCCGCGGGTCATACTCTCGGGAGTACTCAGTTCGGTCCCGGTCGAAGCAGACAACAAACGCGATGAGGCGCTCTGTCTCGGCCCCGAATGCGGGCGCTGCCTGCGCGCCTGTCCCGGCGACGTGATCGGACACTGGGATCGCGACTGGAAGGCCTGCGACCGCTACCGCAGCCCCCACGGATTCTTTCAGCTGACGGATTTTCTCGAAGAGATCATCGACGCCGGCAACCCCGAGGCCCAGCGCGCCATGCTGCGCTCGGAGACCAGCTTCAACCTGTGGCAAAGCATTCTGCGCGGCTCGGGCGCCATCACCGGCTGCCGGCGTTGCCAGGATGTCTGCCCAGTGGGCGAGGATTACGAGACGATGCTGAAGGACGCGCTGGAAGAAATGCCCGAAGACAGCGAAACCAAGCGCGAACGTGCCAGCAAGATGGCCGAGGCCGAAAGGGAAGGCAAGATGCCGAAATCCTTCTCCGATCAGGCGCGCTGGATCGGCGACTACGCAGGCGCCAAGGCGCCCAAATAGGCCAGCCGGACGACGAGAACGGCGCCGGCTTTCGGTGCATATTTTTTGGGGGAAACCGATGCCGTTGCCGCTGCCCAAATCGCCCAAGGATATCGAGGAGATCCATCGCCGGCGCCTGCCGCTGGCGGTCGAGCAGGCGAAGAAGGCGCCGTTCTTCAAAGATCGCCTCGCCGGCATCGACATCAGCAAACTCGACGATCCGTCCGAATGGGCAAAGATACCGATCCTCGAAAAGGAAGATCTGCGCGCGCTTTCGGCCGAAACCTTCATGACCGATTTCAACCTCGCCCCACGCGGCGAGATCATGGAGTATTGGCGCTCGGGCGGGGCGACCGGCAAGCCGCTCTTCTACCCCCGTACTTTCGAAGATATGAAGTACATGTTCCTGGCCTTTCGGCGCGGCATCGCCTGCGCCGGGGTCAGGAAGCGGGACAGCGTCCACATCTCCTTTCCACTCGGCATGCACCCCGTTGGGCACTTGTATGCCCGCGTATGCCAGCAGGCCGGGATCGGGGTCAACTGGGCGGGATCGGGCGCCTCGACCCCCTCGGCGGTGCAGGTCCAGCTGATCTACGACCTCAAACCAACGGTGTGGATGGGCATGTCGAGCTATGGGCTGCACCTCGCCAACCATGCCGAATCGATGGGCATCGACCTCGCCAATTCGAGCGTTGAGAAGGTCATCTGCTCGGCCGAACCGCTTTCGAAAGCCAAGCGCGAAAAACTCGAACGCAGCTGGGGTGCGGAGGTCTACGACCTTTTCGGCATGACAGAGGCGTGCCTGATGGGCGGCGAGGATGCGGCCCATGACGGATTCCGCATTTGGACCGATATGTTCTACGTGGAGGTCCTCGACCCCGAAACCTGGGAGCCGGTCGGCTTCGGCAAAACCGGCACCTTCGTCGTCACCCCGCTATGGTCAAACAACGCGACCCCTTTCATCCGCTGGAATTCGGGCGACATCGTCAGCCACTACCCCGGAGGCGCGGGCAACGGCCCGTTCTCGGTCTTTCCCATCGTCAAGCATGCCCACCGCACTTCCGGATTTTTCAAGGTACGCGGGATCAACATCAACCATTCGGAGTTTGAGGATTTTCTCTTCGGCTATGAACAAGTGCAGGATTTCAAGGCCGAGATCGTCACGGTCAGGGACCTCGACCGTCTGCGGGTTTCCCTCGAATATAAACGAGACAGCGACGAGAGCAGGCTGAGCACGCAAATCGAGACCGCGATCAAGCAGACATTCGAAGTCAGCCCCGAGATCGTCGTATTAGAACGCGGCACCCTCGCCGCGGAGTTCGAAACCGCGGTCAAGGCGCCACGCTTCCAGGACAACCGCGATTGACCACCAAACCACTCACCCGCGACATCCTGGCCGGGCGTGATGCGGGTGATCCCCTGGCCCGTTTCGGCGAGCGGTTCGAGTTGCCCGAAGGCGTCATTTATCTCGACGGCAATTCGCTCGGCGCCCTGCCCCGGGCCGCTGGTGAACGCTTGCAAACGCTCGTCGCCGACGAATGGGGCCACGGCCTCATCCGCAGCTGGAACCTGCACGACTGGATCGGGCTGCCCCAGCGCGCTGGCGATAAGATCGCGCGTCTGATCGGTGCTGGGCCCGGCGAAGTCGTGGTCGCCGATTCGACATCGGTCAACCTCTTCAAGCTGCTGGCTTCGGCGCTCGCCCTTAGGCCGGGGCGCTCAATCATCGTCACCGAAGCCGACAACTTCCCCACCGACGGCTACATCATCGAAGGGCTATTGGGGGTGATGGGCCGACCCCTGGACTGCATCAGATACTGGGACCTTGCAGAGGCACAAGACGTCATCACCGCCATCGACGACGACACCGCCGTCGTCGCCCTGACCCATGTCAACTACAAGTCCGGGCTCATCCACGACATGGAGGCGATCACCAACGCGGCGCACGAGGCTGGCGCGCTGATGCTCTGGGATCTGTGCCACAGCGCCGGCGCAATGCCGGTCGAACTCAACGCTTGCGGCGTCGATTTTGCCGTCGGCTGCGGCTACAAGTACCTCAATGGCGGCCCCGGCGCACCTGCTTTCCTCTACGTCGCAGAGCACCTGCAGAATGACATCACCCCGCCGCTTTCGGGCTGGATGGGCCATAGTGCGCCCTTCGCCTTTGATCGGGACTATAGTCCCGCGTCCGGCATCACGCGTAATCTGTGCGGCACGCCGCCGGTCCTCTCGATGGTCTGCCTCGATGCCGCTCTCGACGTCATGCTCGAGGCCGACATGGACGAGCTCCGCCGCAAATCGCTGGCCCTGAGCGATGCCTTCATCGACCTCGTCGAGCAGGAATGCGCCGATTTGGGTTTCGAGTCCCTAGCCCCTCCATCGGCCCAGCGCGGCAGCCAGGTCAGCCTCACCCACCAGCACGCCTACCCGGTCATGCAGGCGCTGATCGCCCACAGGGTCATCGGCGATTTCCGCACCCCCAACATCATGCGCTTCGGTTTCGCGCCGCTTTATATCCGCCACGTCGACATCTGGGACGCTGTCGCGATCTTAAAAGAGATCATGCAAACGCGCGCCTGGGACAAGCCCAAATACCACAAGCGCGGCAAGGTCACTTGAAGCGAAATAATCAGAAAAATAAACTGGAGACAGTATACATATTTATTCCTTAAATAGATATACTGTCTCCGGTTTATTTGCGTTTTCTGGCTTGTCTAAGAGGAACCAACTATGAGCGATCTTTCCGCCGTCAAGGCGTTGGCCTTCGATGTCGGCGGCACTGTCGTCGACTGGCACGAAGGCATCTCCAGCCAACTCGCCGGCATCGGCAAGCACAAGGGTATCGAGGCCGATTGGGTGGCGCTGACCAAGGCCTGGCGGATTGCGTCTTTACAACGGGCGTTGGGCGCGCGCACGGCTGACCTGCCGCGCGGCAATATCGACGGTGTGCATCGCGAGATGCTCGATAAAGTATTGGACGAAGCCGGGATCGACGGCTTCGACGACACCGACCGTGAGGCCATGACGCTGTTCTGGCACCGGCTCGATCCCTGGCCCGACGCGGCCGCCGGCCATGCCCGATTGCGCAAGAAATTCACCGTCGCCACACTGACCATCCTGTCTATTTCGCTGATCGTCGATGTCTCGCGCCGGGCGCCATTCCATTGGGACGCGGTCATTTCCTGCGAGATGCTGGAGGCCTACAAGCTCGACCCTTCGGTCTACCGGCACGGCGCCCGGCTACTGGCACTCGAGCCGCATCAAATCATGATGGTCGCCGCCCACGACATGGACCTTGCGGCCGCCCGCAAGGAGGGGATGCGCACCGGCTTCATTCACCGGCCGCGCGAGTGGGGCGAAGGCACGACGCCGGTACAGAGTCCGGACCCGGCGACCGATATCGTCGCCGATGATCTCAACGATTTTGCCGGCAAACTCGGCGCGTGAGGATAGCATGACGGTCTACTACGAGGATCTCGAGCCGGGACAAATCGTGGAGTATGGGCGCTACACAGCAAAGAAGACCGAGATGCTGGCTTTCGCCCGCAAATGGGACCCGCGGCCTTTCCATATCGACGAGGCGTTCGCCAAGACGACGCTCTACGGATCGCTGACCGCCTCGGGCGTCTTCACCTTGGCGGTGTTCACAAAGGTCTGCAACGTCGGCACCGCCGACTTCGCGGTGCGTGGAGCCCTCGGCTATGAGAAGTTGGCGTTCCCGACGGCAGTCAAAGCGGATGACGTGCTGATCGGCCGCTCGGAAATCCTCGGCAAACGCCCCTCCAAGAGCCGCCCCGAGTTGGGCATCGTGCGCAGCCACGACACCATGACCAACCAGCGCGGCGAAACCGTCCTGGATCTGAGCGTCGCTTACTTGATCGAGATGCGAGGGTCGTAACTCAAACCCCTTTCGAGGCCTGCCAGTCAGCGAGGATTTGCCGGGCACCATTGCTCTTGGGGTCCATGAGCCCGTTATGGTCTTCGGTCTTCGCGGTCAGCTCGATGACGTAGCCGTTGGGGTCGCGGAAGTAGATCGAATCGACAAACCCGTGTTGGGAGATCCCACGCGACTCGATGCCGGCCTTTTTGCCACGCTGCAGCGTCTCTTCGAGCATCCCGGGATTCACTTCAAGCGCAATGTGAAGGTCGTAGTCATGCTGGTCCTTGAATTCGAAAGGTTCCCCAGGCACCTCGAAAAACGCCATGTAGGAGCCGTCGCCCATTTCGTAAAATGTGTGCAGGATGTTGGTTGTGCGGGCGGTTTTGGTCTCCTTGATCTCCAGCGCGCCAGCCAGGCGCAAGCCCAGGAAATCTTCGTAGAACTTTCGGGTTTCCTCGGAATCCCGACACCGGTAGGCGTTGTGATGAAGCCCCTTGATCATCCTTCTCTCCAGAGTCCTAGCGCGCAATCACCGACCGTAGAAATAGGCAAGGTTATGTGCGCGGACAATAGCGGGCCAAGCAAAGTTATCACCCGTCTCCGTTCTACGGCGACGTCGGAGACCATGCTACAACCGGGTGCAAATTGCGACAAAGGCATGTAGGACATGAAGGATTTCGAATCGGCGTTGGAGGATTTCTGGCAAGCGCGCAACGGCGGCACCTATCCTAATCGTTGGGAATCCGCAATGAGCGCCGAGGATGCCTGCAGGATAAATCTCGCCCTTATCGAGCGCCACGCGGCACAAGGCGAGCGGCAGGCGGGCTGGAAAGTCGGGTTGACCTCCCGTGCAGTCCGCGAGCAGTTCGGCCTGCCAGAACCGATATTCGCGGTGCTCTACGAAATGGGCCGCTGGCAAAGCGGTAAGGAATGGCCGCGCGACGCGCTGACCAGACCGGGCTGGGAGAACGAGTTGTGCCTAACCATGGGCGAAACCCTTCGCGGTCCCGGCCTCGGTCTCGAAGCCGCGCGCGGAGCCATCGCAAGTGTGGCGCCGGCCATGGAAATCATCGAGACGCGCGGTCCCGTGGGGCTCGAAAGCTTCAACACCATGCTCGCCGACAACGGCCAGCAGCGCGCCTTCGTCGTCGGCGAAACGAAAGAATTCGATCCCGCCCGCCACGATCTCGGCAACACATCGGTCGAGGTCTTCATCGACGGCGAGCCGCAGGACAAGGCCTTCGGCAGCGCCATAATGGAATCAAGCCCCATTACCTCGATCCAGTGGCTGGCCAACCAACTCGCCAAGTTCGACCGTTCGTTGGAGGCCGGCCAGGTGGTGATGACCGGCTCCTTCACTCGCCAATTCGCAATCGACCGGCCGCTCACCGCCGAAGCCCGCTTCGATCCCTTCGGCAGCGCCATCGCGACGTTCGTTTGATGGATTGCTAAATATGATCCTGCGCTCGCTGCCCCACTCGCCATACGCCCGCAAGGTCCTGGTGGCCGCGCACGAGACCGGGGCGATCGCCAAGATCGAGGTGATCGAGGCCCATGTTTTCGATCCCGATACGCCGCTGCGCGCGGAAAATCCAGTCGGCAAAGTGCCGGCGCTGGTGCGCGACGACGGATCGGTGCTCTACGATTCGACCGTAATCTGCGAGTGGCTCGACATTTGCGAAGGCAAGTTTCGGCTTCTCCCCAATGCGGACGAAGCGCGTATTCAGACCCTGCGCCGCAACGCGCTGGGGGACGGTCTGGGGCTTGCCGCAACCTGGAATATCCGCGAGCGCTACCGGCCCGACGGCGAGCGCTCGGAAAACTACATGGCGTATTACGCGGCAACGATGGAACGCTGTTTCGCCGCGCTGGAAGACGAAGCGGGCAAGATCGCCGAAACTTTCGACCTCGGCGCCATCTCGATTGCCTGCGCGCTCAGCTATGTCGATTTCCGCTATCCCGACCTCCACTGGCAACGAACTGCTCCAATTTTGGCGGCGTGGTTCGAGGATGTTTCCGGCAGGAGTTCGATGACGGCCACCGTGCTCGGCCCGTACACCGGCCCGCTCAGCCCATAGAGCACGCGGTTCCATGCCATATTCGCTTGGCGTTTACGTCCCCCCCCCCCCCCGCACTTGGTGGAATGGGCTGAGCCAGCGGCAACACTGAAACGGACGCGGAAGGAAAAGATCAATGGCAGTCAGCGTAGAAAAAGACGGCCCGGTGACAACGGTCATCAACAACCGACCCGGAGCCCGAAATGCCGGCGATCCGCAGACCGCCGATGCCTTGACGGACGCTTTCCTCTCCTTTGAGGCGGACGCCGAGGCTAGCGTCGCCGTATTCTGGGGCGCGGGCGGCCATTTTTGTGCAGGCTGGGATTTGAAATACGCAGCGAGCCTCACCGACGGCGATCTATTCCGACGCGAAATCATCGAGGATCTCGCCATTCCACAAGGGGCCGCGCCTGCGCCGCGCGGGCCTTTGGGACCATCAAGGCTCGAATTATCCAAACCGGTGATTGCTGCCGTCGAAGGGGCTGCCGTGGCCGGCGGTATGGAACTCGCCCTGTGGTGCGATATGCGTGTGATGGCCGAGGATGCGTATTTTGGCGTCTACTGCCGGCGTTGGGGGATTCCCCTTCTCGATGGCGGGACGGTGCGTCTGCCCCGGCTTGTCGGACAGGGGCGAGCCGCGGAGATCATTCTGACGGGCCGTAAGGTCCCGGCAGACGAAGCGCTGCGGATCGGTCTCTGCGAGAAAGTAGTATCATCGGGAAATGCACGATCGGCCGCGGAAGAACTCGCACACGAGATCGCTAGATTTCCTCAAGGCGCTGTCCGCACCGATTTACGAAGCACAAAAGAGACTTATGGCCTTTCGGTTCGGGACGCTCTGCGTTGCGAATGGAACAACGGTATTCAATCATGCAGTAGCGAAGGCGCATCGGGTGCCGGACGGTTCGTCGCCGGAAAAGGGCGCAGTGGCTCGTTCGACGATATCTAACAATCCGGTTCAACGTTTGGGCCATTCTGCGACGTTTGCGCTCAACTCGGATCGACTCGAATCACCATATTGACATGGGAGAATTAGAAACTTACTATCCAGTCAGTATTTTATAGATCGAACGATGAACGCACCGCCTCAGACCAAGAAAGCGCAACGCGCGGCGAGCACCGAGAAGCTTCTTGCTGCCGCCCTCAACCGCTTCGTTGGCCACGGCTACCGACACTCGACGGTCGAGGCGATTGCCCTGTCGGCCGGCCTCAGCAAGGGCGCGGTCTATTTCTATTTCGGCAGCAAGTCGGCGCTACTACTGCAGCTTCTGGGCCAAGTTGAGACAGTGGTCGTGGACGAGATGGAAGCGCGCATATTAGCCGCCGGCCCCCGTGCCCCGGATATGCTAATCGCTTTCGTCCACGGCCAGGCGATGCTCGGCGTCGAGCGCTGGGAATACGTGCTGCTGTTGATTTTGATGTCACTCGAATTCCGCGGCACCGGTGATGCGATCGAGGCCCGCATCACCGGCATCTACGCCCGGCTCTACGACGCCATCGAGGCGATCATCGAGGAGGGCAAGTCGGCGGGCGTCTTCAGCGCCGAGCTTGGCACCCGCGAGCAGGCGGCGATCGTCATGGCCGGTCACGACGGCACGTTTCTGGAATGGTACCGGCGTGGACGCTCGCTGGACGGCGAGGAATTGGTGCGCGCCCTACGCGTGGCGACCCTTGGTGGCCTCGAAGCCAGGAAAAGCGCCTGATCCCGATTGGAGAAAGCGAATGTCCCGTACCGAAATCCTCCAAGCCGCGCCGCGCATGTACAAGCGCGACGATCCCGATATGCCCGATGAGTATCGCGCCTTCATGATCAAGCTGCTCAAGCACGCCCATATCGAGAACGCTGAAAACCCCTATAGCCGCGAAGTCGTCGCCAACATCGCCAATGCCGGCCTGCGTCACGCCCCCACCGGCAAGGATGCGCTGACCGAAGCCGTCATCGTCAAGCAGGAGGCCGAACACGGGATGATCGTCGCCAAACTGATCGAAAGCTTCGGCGAGAGCGCGGTGATCGACAAGCCGATCGGCCAGTACGCCTTCAAGATGAAACTCGCCACTTGGTGCGACGTAGCCTGGTTCCACGCGCTGATCGACCGTGTCGGCCTCTATGTCGGCATCGAGTGGATGAGCGCGACCTACGAGCCGCTAGCCAAAGTCAGCCCGCGCCTCGAACGCGAGGAGCAGTTCCACGCGGAGACTGGACTTCGCCACCTGCGCGCCATCATCAAAACCGACGACGGCCGCCGCGAGGCCCAGGATCTGCTGCAGAAATGGTGGCCCGCCGCGCTCGATATGTTCGGGCGTTCGAACTCGAAGAATTCCGCGTCCTACGTGAAATGGGGTATCAAGACCAAAGGCAACGAAGAGCTTCGCCGATCCTTCATCGCCGAGGTCGTCCCCCTGATCGAACGGCTTGATATCGAGGTGCCCGACAATCTCGCCAACAGAAAGTACGTCTGATACGCACGGCCACGCCGGAAAAGCAAAGGGGGAGCAACCAAATGGCGATCACACTTGAGCGCGAGGGTCGTATCGGAATTATTCGGCTGAACACGCCACCGGCCAACGCCTACAACGAAGCCTCGCTAAGCGAGCTTGCGGCGGCGATCTCCGAAGTCGGAAAGGATGACGCGATCCGCTGCGCCACCGTGGCCAGCGGGATCGAGAAGTTTTTCTGCGCCGGCGCCGATATCTCGACCCTCGACGGGCAGACGACTGAAGGCCTCGCAGCCTTTCTAGCCCTGGCGCACGAGATCCTGGACCAGATGGAGCGAACGCCGAAGATCTTCATTGCGGCGATCGCCGGACACTGCATCGGCGGTGGGCTAGAACTGGCGCTCGGTTGCGATCTGCGTATCGCCAGCGACGGCGGCTATCGCCTCGGGCTCGGCGAAGTCAACCTCGGCCTGTCCCCGGGCATGGGGGGAACCCAGCGCCTGGCCCGGCAAATCGCCCCCGGCAAGGCACTGCACATGATGGTCTCCGGCGAGATGGTGAGCCCTGGCGAGGCCCTGGAACTGGGCATCGTCGAATGGCTGTACCCGGCCGACAAACACTGGGACGAGGTCATGGCCTATGCCGGCAAGCTCGCCGACGGGCCTACCATGGCGCAGGGCTACATCAAGCTGTCGATGAAGGGCGGCCTTGGCGGCAACCTCGCCGACGGCCTCGTATTGGAGCGTGAAAATCAGCTAATACTCTCGCAATCCGAGGATGCTGGCGAAGGCATCAAGGCATTTTTAGAGAAACGCAAAGCCGCCTTCAAGGGGCGCTAGGGGAGGATTGCCCCCTTGTCCGAGCAACGCCAATACGCGCCGATCACGCATTTCACCGCCAGGGCGCGAGCTGCGAAATACTGGAACCGGTACACCGAGACCATGCCGCGCGAGACGCTCGACGCGCTTCACCTGAAAAAGCTGCGCCTGCTGCTGCGCTACGCCTACGAGCACAGCGCCTTCTACCGCCAACACTTCGACAAGGCCGGGTTCGAGCCGGACGACGTCCTATCGCTTGCAGATTTCAAACGCCTCGTGCCGATCACCGACAAGACCGATTTCGTCCATACTCAGCAGGAGCACCCGCCCTACGGCAACACCGCCGCCCTGCCGCTGGAGATGATCGTGCACCACAGCGAGACCTCGGGCACCACCGGCTTTCCGCTCGCCATCCCCTACTCGGCCTACGACACCGAGCGCTATGGCGAGCCTTGGTGCCATGCCTTCTGGGCGCTCGGCATCCGGCCCGAGGATTCGTTCTACTTCGCCTTCAACTGGGGCAACTTCGCGGGCCTGTGGTCGACATATTGGGGCGTGAGGCGCTTCGGCGCTCGGCTGATCTCCGGAGGCGGCTCCGACACCGAGGGCCACATACAGAACATTCTGCGCTTGAATCCGACCGTGCTCTGCGCGACCCCGACCTACGCCTTGAGGATGGCCGAGGTTGCCGCCGAGATGGGCCACGATATGTCGCAAAGCTCGATCCGCTTCACAGTCGGCGGCGGCGAGCCGGGTCCGTTTGCGCTTCCAGCGATGCGCACAGCGCTCGATGCCGCCTGGGGGGCGCAAAGCTGCGATCAAATGGGCATCGCCGAGATCGACGCTTTCGGGGTTGGCGATGCCCTGCGGGACGGTGTTCTGGTCGACGAGATGAACGTGTTCTGTTGGTCAGTCGATCCCGACACCATGGTGGAGATTCCCGACGGCGAGATCGGCGAGAACATCGTCACCTCCTACGTCAACTCCGCCCAGCCGTTGATCAACTACCGCACCCACGATCTCGTGCGCCGCACCAGCGGCGGCGCCGACGGGCGCACCTGGGTCAAGCTAGAGGGCGTGATCCTCGGGCGCACCGATTTCATGATCACAGTGCGTGGGGTCAACGTCTATCCGACCGCTGTGGACAATCTCGTCGCCGAAGTCGAAGGCGTCTCCAGCCACTACCAGTTGGTGTTGTCGAAAGACGGCGCGGTCGATCGGATGGAAGTTCGTTTCGAGCCCGAGAAGTCGATACTAGAGGCCGACTGGCCGGCGCTTTCTGATCGCTTGCAGGACCACATCCGCAAATCCCTCAAAGTCCGGCTCGATTGCGTCCCGGTGGCGCTGGAAAGCCTGCCGCGCTTCGAGCTCAAGACCCAGCGCATCGTCGACAAGCGCCCCAAGGAACTGCGCCGGGCATTGGACCGATGAGGAGATGAATCGATGACCGCTCAAGCAAGCAAGCCGCGCACGTATGCCAAGGACGACCCGGCGATGCCCGAGGAATACCGGCGCTTTCTGATAAAGCTGCTCAAATACAGCCATGTCGAGAACAACGGCAACGCGGAGTATCGCCGTCTGCTTGGGCGCATTGCCGAGGCCGGGTTCGCCTTTGCGCCCGATGCGCGCACCCTGATGATCGAAGCGGAAATCGTTCATCAGGAGGCCCAGCACGGCCACATGGTCGCCGAACTCGTTCGCGGCCTCGGTGAGAACCCGGAAATGGATGAGCCGCTCAAGCAGTACCTGTTCTACATTCCGATGAAATCGTGGGTCGACCTCGCTTGGTTCCACGGCATTGGCGACCGCGTCGGCCTCTATGTCGGTGTCGAATGGGTCGGCAGCACCTACGAGCCGCTGGCCAAAGTCTCGCCGATCCTGGAGAAGGAAGAACACTTCCACGCCACCACCGGCCTCAACTACATCCGCGATTTATGTCAGACCACCGACGGCAGGAAGGCGGTGCAGGACGGCCTTCACCAATGGTGGCCGGCGGTGCTCGACATGTTCGGCAAGTCAGACTCCAAGAATTCCGAGACATACGTAAAATGGGGTATCAAGTCGCGATCCAATGAGGAACTGCGCCAGAAATACATTGCGGAAACAGTACCGCTACTCGAGGCGCTGGAGCTCGACGTCCCCAACCACCTCGCGAACCGGCGGTTTTTGTGATGTTGATTGTCAGCCCGTCTGTTGGATCGACAACGCTGCGGGTTCGCGCTTCCGAGCGTTGTGAACGTCGCGGGAGCGATACAACCGGGACAGGAAGTCATCAAATATGCCAGCGCCCATAAGCTACCTCACAGATAAGGCGAAGAACGCGCGCTACTGGAACGCTTATACGCAAACGATGCCGCGCGAGAAGCTCGACGCGCTGCATCTTGCCAAGCTGCAAAAGCTGGCGGCCTATGTCTACAAATACAGTCCCTTCTACCGCCGCCGCTTCGATGAGGTTGGGCTAAAACCAGGTGATATTCGCAACCTCGACGACTTCAAGCGCAAGGTGCCTATCACCGACAAGAATGATTTCCTGACGCTACAACAGGAGCGCCCGCCCTACGGCGACACCCTCACCTTGCCGCTGGAAATGGTCGCCCACCATGTCGAGACCTCGGGATCGACGGGCACGCCCTTGGCCGTTCCCTATTCCGCCTACGATACCGAACGGGTCGGCGAGTCCTGGACCTATGGCTTCTGGGACCACGGCATCCGCCCCGCGGACAGCCTCTACTTCGCATTCAACTGGGGCAACTTCGCCGGCTTCTGGTCGTGCTATTTCGGCGCTCGTCGGATGGGTTGCCGGGTCATATCGGGCGGCGGCGCGGACAGTCAGGGCCACATCCGGAACATCCTGCGCCTCAAGCCGACGGTGCTGATTTCGACCCCGACCTTCGCCCTGCGCCTCGCCGAGGTGGCGCGCGAGATGGGCGAGGACATCGCCAATTCGTCGATCAAATTCACCTACCATGCCGGCGAGCCCGGCCCCTTCGCCCTGCCGGCCATGAAGAAGGCGATCGACGAAGCCTGGGGCGCCGATTCGGGCGAGTTGCTCGGTATCGCCGAAATCGAGGCCTTCGCGCCGGGATGCGCCGAACGCGACGGCGTCCACGTCAACGAAATGAGCGTCTTTTCCTGGTCGATGGACCCCGAGACGGGCAAGGAATGCGAGATCGGCGAGATCGGCGAGAACATCATTTCGAGCTATACCTATAGCGCCCAGCCGCTACTCAACTATCGCAGCCACGACCTTGTACGCCGGGTGCACGATTGCGCTTGCGGCAGCACCTGGGAGAAGCTCGACGGGGTGGTGCTGGGACGCACCGATTACATGGTCACCGTGCGCGGCACCAATGTCTACCAGTCCGCGGTCGAGAACATCATCGGCGAAATCGACGGCGTCTCGCCCTTCTACCAGTTGGTGCTCGACCGCGAGGGCTCGAACGACCGCATGACGATCGAGTTCGAACCCGACAAAGCAATCGCGAAATCCAATTGGCCATCGCTTGCCAAGACGATCGGTGAACGCATCCAAAAAGCCCTGCATGTGCGCCTGGAAACCAAACCGGTCCCGCCCGAGGGCCT
>JAPULJ010000540.1 GCA_027295145.1 Alphaproteobacteria bacterium
TAGAACTTGAAGCTGATGGTGCCCCAAACGACGTCGCCCGTGAGCCGGTTCCTCGCGGCAAACTCTCTCATGTAGCGAAAATTCACGCCGAATTTGACGCCGGCGAAACTGACATTGTTGAAGTTGAGCGAGGGGCCGAGCGCGATTACCCTTCCCTTGAAGTCGCCAAGCGACGCACCCGAGCCGCTGTCGCCGGTAATTTGTTGGTAGTAGTATCCAGCAAGGCCCAGCGAGATCGTACCCCCGCCGATGGGCAGGTGCTGGGCAATATGCCATTCGAGGTGCAACTCGTCGCCGGAGCGGTAGTTGGTCGCGGTATTGGTGAAATTGACCGTGTAACCGAGTGCCGCGGAAACTTCCAAGCCGAGCTTAGGGTCGAGCCAGGTCGCCCCGCCGCCGAAGTCGAGCGCCCAGTGATTCTGGCCCGTGTTCGCAAGATTGCTCGTGCTGTAACCGCCCGTTGGCGCGAAGAAGGAGAAGTAGGCTTTGGCGTGCCAGGTTTTACCGTGCCACCCGATGATCGCCGGCACGACGTTCAAGTCGCCGATACCGAACGCGCTGTCGGAGGTCGCGATCCCGAGAATGGGGAACGGAATGATCAGCAAACTGGCATCAACGTTGACCGACGTCAGTGGGGCATAGAGGGCGACCGCAAAATTCCCGCCGAGCACCTTCCAATCGGTGACATGGAGGAGCGTGAAGATGTTGGAGAATCCACGGGCTTTGATACCGATTTCGACTAAGCCGCGATCAGGCACGATCGATGCCGATTGATCGAAGAAATAGAAATAGTTGAGGTAGTAGGTACCGGGCTCGGGGACGATGCCTGAAAGCGGGACGTTGATGCCGAGCCCGTACAGCCCTGCGCCGCCTTCGACTGCCTTGGCGTCACGGGTCGGTGCGTTGACAAGCATAAGGGCCAGACCGATCAAGAAAATGGTGGTCGCGCGCCTCGTTGCCCATCCCCCTTTATCGTTCGTTGCTGAAAAGTTTCTCACCGTCGATCTCCCCGCTTCGCCGGAAAAAGCCGACAAATCTCATCCACCGGCTTCTCCACCTCAGCCTGCCGCAAGGCTAGGTAGATCGCGCACCGCATACGCCTCAAGGCACTCCTCTATTCTCGCTTCCGAGCGCTCGAATCACTGCGTCGGACTGGTCAAAACCACTATTTGACCCGCCGCACCGCGGGTGGTAGCCACCGGCCATCGAGAGCCTCGCGGCGCGGCGCGTAGAGGCGCATGGTCAGATTGAATGGACCCGACTTTGGCGCGGGCAGCCAGTTGGCCTGCTTGTCCCGCCCCGGCGAACTCGCCTGAATATAAATCTCAATCGAGCCGTCGGAGCCGCGCTTCAGCTTGTCCCGGGCGCCGAGCGCCTGACGCTTTATGGCGTTGGGAACCGGGAAGCCATCCTTGTCATAGAGCGTCAACGACCAGAAAGCGTCTACCGGTGGCAGTTTGCCCTTGTTGAACCGCAACACATACTTGTTTGCAGCGTCGAACGGCTTGCCTTGGGCATCGACGAATCCGATCGGGTAAATGGCGTCTTCGGGCGGATTGGCGCCCAGGCCAATTCTGGCGATAAGCGCGCGCTGCCAATAGGAATTGCCATAGACGCCCATGTTTTCAGTGGCGATATACCAGCCGTTAGTACCTGGCGCCAATTTATTGGCGGCCCCCTGGAGGGCTTTGAGGGCGTCGCGCGCCCCCTTCTCAATTGCTCTTTTGACCTGCGGGCCATTACTGTCCGAGTCGAAACTCTTGCCTGGATTGATACCGATGCGGGACAGGCGCGCGACCATGTCGTGATCGGTGGAGTGCGGCGGATTGATCTTCATAATCTCAGCGGCGTACCCGAAGAAACGAGCAGGCGCCATCTTGTCCACTTGGATCATGGGCGGCGTCTTCATATCGACGCTGGGGTCGATCTTCACCTTGACCGGAGACGGCTTGCCTCCCCACTCCGACAGCTTCGTGAGCTTGAACCCGGCCTGAATCTTGTGAACCGCCGGATAGTCGGCAGGACCATTGGTCTGGGTCCGTCCGATGATCCAGATCATACCGGTAGGAGAATTTATGCGTTTGACGCCCTTGGGAAGCGTTCCCGACCATCCAGGTGGCACGATGGCAAAGTGCCCCTCTTTGGTGCCCGTCGACCGCTTGCCGGGATTTGCAAAGACATCGGTCCACATGTCCAACATCGGCAGCATATAATAGCGTCCACCCGTGTCGGGCACGGAGAGGATGAACGGCTCCTTCGTCAAGTCGAGCCAGGCCACCGAATAGAGCGTGTCGAAATTGGGCCGCACCACATCGCGGAATTCCGCCGGCGGAAATGTCGGAACATGCCCCAGCAGGTTCATCTGTCCGCGGAGGGCCGTTTTTCCGGGTTCGGCATTCGTCGACTGCCGGCGCGTCACGTCCATGATCACCAGCGGATAGAAATAAAGATAGGCTTCAAAGCCGATGGCATAGGCTTCCTGCACCGAAACCGCAGCAGGAGCGTTCCGAGGGGAAGCGATGATTGCCATGGCAAATGTAACCGCGAACCCCACTAGAACCATCAAGCGTCTGACAGCGAGCATTTCGTCCTCGCATTTCATCGTTTATCGACCCGCGCGCTTCGAGAAGCCGCAGCGGCAGTCAGGCTAGGGTTAATCCAACATTCCCCAGATGACTCCCGCCAATCGCCATTGCGATAGGCATCGCGAGCCGCAATTCTACGTGAGCAGGGGCCGCGGGTTTACTGGTACTATTGACAGATGGAGGCAGATAAATTTACAGGGGCGCAATGGGACGCTGTCGCATAATCAGTGCCGGTCGCAGTTGAACATTCGAACTGACCGGCTCAAGCGGCGGCGGTCACGCCCTGCCACGTGTTCATCGCCTCACCACGAAACTGGCGAAGCGTCGTGCGTGAGATGGGATGGCGCTGGGTATCTACATCGCGACCCTAGTGGCGCGCTTGGTCTTGCTGTATCGACACTAGAGCGCGCCAGAGCAATTCCTGAGTATTCGATTACTGGAAAATCGTGCAATCCGATCGGGCTACCCGTTCCGCATTCTGGCCGCCGGTTAGCGCCGTTTTGTGACCTTGTACTGGCTGTTCAGGAATCCGCCGCCTCCCGGCGTTGCGCCGGCCGAGGTCTGAGAACATTTCAGCGTGTTGCCCACGGCACGGGGCGAGCCGCCGCCGCACAGGCCAGTGAGATCGATCAGGTGATGGCGCAGCCCGAGGCCGCGATCGGTCCGTATGCTGCACATCGGCCGGTCGTCAGTCCGCCGGCGCGTGACGAAGGCCTTGGGCCCGTATCGGGTTCGGCAATACTTCAACAGATCGATGGTCTTGGCGGTCTGCGTGCTCCCGCCCGAACCGGTGATGCAGGTGAGCCTCAAGCCCTGCCGGCGGAAGCGTTGCGTGCGATGCTGGTCCGCGCACACATCCGCGGCCTTGATCTTGCGGTGCAGCATGCCCGGCCCGCGGCGCAGGGGCCGCGTGCACAAAAGCCCGTCGTCGCGGCGGTCGATGTTGGCGATGGCGTCGCGGCCGTGGACCTTGCGGCAGTACTTGCCAACGTCGGCGGTCTTCTCGGCGGCCAGCGCCGGAGCTGTGGCAACCAGTCCGATCGCGGCCGTGATGCCCGCAAAACCCAGGGCGGCCAGCGTTACGACGGACAAATGACGGATGGTTTGAAAAGCAATCATCTCACCCTCCCTGTTTCAGGACCGTCGTAGAATCCGCATTTATTTCGTCTCGATCGCGACCAGGAAACTCGAAACAGACACGACCGCCATTCCAGGCGCCGGCACGACAATATTGTTGACGCTGCTATAGGTGTTGGATCGCGAACGCCAACGCCATTGCTCCTTACCGTCGGCGTCGAACGCCACCACCCATGCCTTGCCGACTGCATATACGTTCCCCTTGCCACCGACGATGAATCCGCCGCCGGGCAGGGCCGCGATGGTGGTTGCCCAGATTGGCTCAGATCCCATGCGGATTTCGTGTTTCCAAAGAACCTTGTTGCGCTTGTCGAGCCTGACGACCCAGGCGTTCGGAGCGCCGCGCCCGGAGCGCCTGAACGAGCCGACGGCAATGAAACCACCGTCGCCACGGTGCAGAACGGCGTTCAGTCTCGATCTTCCGATCCTGTAGAAACTTAGCCGCGTGATCTTGTCACCGACGCGCGGCACCCGGTAGACAAATCCACTGTTCCAAGGCCCATCGGTTGGACCGCTTCCTTTCCAGGTTCCGACAATAGCCAGGCCTCCCGAAGGCCCTCCGGCAATGTCGTTAATGTCCTCGGCCGTGTATGCTCGCCTGGTGCGGGTTATGGGCACGGTATTGTTCAAAACCTGTAGACGCTCGATCCGGCCGTTGCCGCCGAGGACGGCCACGTAGGGCAAAGACACACCGCTTCCCGCCTTGGTCTCGCGCGAGCCGGCGATGATCAGGCGTTTGTCCGGCAACGCTACGATCCCGACGACACTAAGATTGGGGAGTCTTAAGGGCTGCGTGGAAATCTTGCCTCCGCCGGCGCCGATCCGCCACAGACGGAAATTAGCCTTGCGCTTGCTTTTCCCCAACCCACACAGAACCACCGCGTCGCCGACCTTTGGCCTTTCCGCCCAGCAGGTATTGACGTTCCTGTTGCGCAGAAGCGTTTTTGTCCAAGACACACGACCCCGGCGGTCGATTGCTTTCACGATCAAAGGTACAGGTCCCTTGATACTTAACGGTTGCGCCTCCTGAATAACCAGAACCGTGCCGCCCGTACCTTTTGTCATCGTCATGACGCGACCTTGTTTCGACAGGTCGATCCGCCAGGCAACTTGGCCGCCCTTGGCCGTCGCCTGGGACACCGGCCCGAGAAGCGCGGCACCCAAAACAAGTGGAAACAAGAGCTGCAGGCGACGGCGATTCAGCAATCGAATCACGCGATGCTTCTGTCTTCGATGCCCCAGGGTCGCTGCTTGAGTTTCGACAGCCAAATGACGGACGGATTGAAAAGAAATCATCTCAGGCTCCCTGTTTCAGGATCGTCCCGTAGCCCGTATCTATTTCGTCTTGATCACTGTCAGCCAGTCCAGTCATTTCCTGGCGCCGTATCCAGACACATTGCCGAGATCATAATGCTAGCTGTTTGTTTTGTGGTCCCTGAGCGCGCGCATGACCGCCGAGGGTGCTTTGTCGGCTTTGAATCCCCACCATGTCGGCAATCGGTATCCGTCACGCTCCTTTGTCACGAAAACGAGATACCGGGTGCCTTTTTTAAATGTAAAGCCGTAACAGTCCCTGAAATTCCTGGCGTATAGCGTGACCCGTGGGGCGAGCTTACCCTTCCAGACGGTTTCGATCTTGATACGCGCGACACTGTCTTCCGATCGTTTCGGGAAATACGACACATTGCTGGCGGACACGACCGTGCCGATGAAGACCGCATCACTCGTTCGGATCATCTTCGTAGTGTTCTTGTAATCCCTTGGGGGCACGACAACGCGGCACGCTAATGCCTCGCCCACTGGCGCGATTAATAGCATTAGCCCGAATGCTACCGGGAGGATGCCGAAGAACGGCGCTGACCTACGCGATGGGGCCGATGTTTTGGCTGATTTAGTCATCTAAAATCACCTATTTGTTTGCTGTACTTTTCACAGACGGACAGGCTGTAACGACATCCTGTCGGATCGCCGTGTTTGCCGCTTGAGTTTCGACAGCCAAATGACGGGGGATTGGAAAGCAAACATCTCAGGCTCCCTGTTTCAGGATCGTCCTAAAATCCGTATTCGTATTGTCTTGATCGCAATCAGATTCGCCGCCGCTCTATTTCCTGTAAGTTTCGATTTGTTTTTTCAACAGCTTTTCCATTTCCAGCGCTCTGTGCGAGCTCCCGGGTGGGACTTGCACCAACTGGAATAGCGCCGCCTTACCACGGCGCACACCCAAAGCGGAAATCGCGCCTCTTAAGTTGCGCTTGCAATCAAAATCACCGGTTGGAAAACCAGACATGGCACCGGTTCATCCGGTGATATCTACCCAGCATATATGAACTTGTCCGGAAGCATCCGGCCTCCGGAGATGCGCTGAAATTTAATTGATCCAGTCGATCCGTGCCCGTCCAAACATATGAAATCTACCCTTCCACCATTTTTATTTGGCTTTAATGCACGAGTAATCACTTTACCTTTGCAATCTTCAGTCGCCCATGCTTTGGCTGCCTCCAAAGCAAGCTTATTTCCCTTGGAAGTCGTGTAATAATATAAATTGGTCTTATTTGAACTATGTGCAATTGCCGCTCCGTTGCTCAGCGACAATATTGCGAAAGCACCGAGCATACCAATCGTAGTCAATTTGCGGACTTTCATGGTTTTTCTCCTATGGCTCCTATTGTTCAGCCATCACCCGGTGAACCAGATGGCGACGGCGAGGCATTGGCTAGCATGGCCGGCCGTGCTGTGCTGTGACGGCCGTCACAGACACGGCTAAGGCGTTATCAGCCGCATTGCACGGGACTGGAAGCAGGGTTGCGGAACCAATCAGTGTCATTGCGTTTCGGCGAATAAGATGTTCGGGATTGGTCATAATTGGTTCCATGCCAACAGCGGTTAACACGCGTTGAGACGGACGAAGCTGCCGAATTCCGAGGCTGGTTCAATTACATCATGTATTTCGCATTACGCATCTATTGAATCGGGGATCTCCCGTCGAGCCGGCGCGCACCGTCCCAAGTCCCGGCCAGGAACACCCGCAGCTTCCAGCAACTGTTGTGCCTCTTGAAGCCGGCGCCGCCCGTCGTTGAGGCCAGGTACTGATTGCTGGAGGGACGTACAAGTCGCTCGGATATCCACTTTTGATGCTGTGGACGGCTCCCGCCGCCGGCATCTAGGTGACCAATACCTGTGCTTTTGAAATTTCGCCAATGTCCGCTTATGGCTATAAGCGGACATTCCACAGACTCGCGACGATGTCCGCTTTTGGGGGCAAAGCAGACAGCCCCCACAACACTGGACATGGCCGACAGCACGTGAGGGTGCGCCCTTCCTGCCCACAACGCTCTGCGCGATAAATTGGTCCAATTTACGACCCCCGCCCACCGGTAGACCACCCGACCATCTTGAGCGGGCCCATGGGCCTATTACATGAGTGTCCATCTACGCGGACGCTTGCCTAAACAATGTCCGCTTGCCGAGCCATTATTGGTAAGTCTGGTGCTGATCCTATCGCAGGCACAATCTATCTATAGCTTAGACATATTCTCTGAGCTTGCGCTAACATGGCCCCCGTTTCCACCGTCGGTAATCTTTTGGTCAAGATAGAACGGATAAAAGACTGTGGAGCGGCAGGGCGAACGGATCCTGATCTCATCGGTCCTAATGGGGATGGGCCTTTATGTTCCCTTGCTGCTTATAGGGTCGATCGTCGGCGCGGTTCTGTACGGCGTGATCGAGGCCTTCGCTGAGTTTTCCGACCTGACCAGCGCTTTCCACTGGGTCGCCTTCGGCGTGGCCGGCTTCTTTGCCGGTTTCGTCGCGGCGACGATCGGCGCCTGGGGCTCGGTGTTTGCGCATGGCCTCTTCCACAAGCAAGGCAGCGTTATGAGTGCCGTCTATGGGACGTTCGGGGCGGCCATCATCCTCGTGGTGCTGGCGCTAATCGCGACGCTTACCGACGATGAGCTAGGCTTCGGCGTGAACGTTGCCGGCATGTTTCTCGGCACACTCGCCGGGACGTTCTATGGTGCAATGAAGCGGGCCGTGCGCGAGGAAGTTCGGAACAAGCAATGAAGCGGCACGGGCGGTTCGGCGGGCTGTAGGGAGAAACCAAACCATGGGCGATGACCGGGTGACCTTCTATTTCGCCTACAACAGCCCTTATGCCTTCCTCGCCAATACGCGCATCGACGAGGCGTTGGCGCAGTTTGACGTACCGCTCGACCGGACGCCGGTCTACCAGCCGAGCCCGGGCGGCGGGCCCGACTTCAACTCGCCGCGCATCCAATACATTGTCCAGGACATCGCGCGTTTTGCTAATGCCTACGGGCTCAAGCTCAATCCCGGGCCGTTTGCGGACACGGGCCGCGCGTGCCTGGGGTTCCTCTTTGCCTCCGAAGCCGGCACAGGCAAAGAGTTTCACGACCGGGTCTATAGGGCGCGCTGGCTGGAGGGCCTCGACATAGGCGACGAAGCAACGCTGATGGAGTTAGCCGAGGCGTGTGCGCTCGACCGCGAAATGTTTCTGGCGGCCATCGACGATGACAGCCCCTACGCCGGGGCGCGCGCTGACCATGCCGCGGCGGCTGAAGCAGATGGCGTCTTCGGCTTTCCGTTCTTCGTCTACAAGGACCAAAAATTCTGGGGCAACGACCGGATCGAATGGCTGGTCAATATTATCGAAGAGGATCGGGCAAAATAGGCGTCAACGAGTTGGTCCGTGCCCGAATACAAGGTCTGGCGGAAGCTGCTCACAGCCCACAGCGAAATGCAATGGGACCCAAACCGGTCATTCGAGGCGCTATCGCCGACGTCCACACATGACCCGAAGCGGACATCGCAAAAGCCACATAAGTCCGTGCTAGGCGCGCCGTGATCTTAGACGGCATTGAGTCGCTCCTCGGAATAGCCCGTTTATGAGCAGTACAACACAATGTGCCTCTTGCAGAGCTAACCGTAGAAATGAAAATTTCGAGCGATCATGGCTCTTACGGATCGAGCTACCACTTTCTCAGCTTCCGGCATTACCTCCACCTTCCGGTTGCTTCGCAATGGTCGTTTCTCATTTCTCCGTCGGGCATTCTTGTCCGGCAAAACCA
>JAPULJ010000541.1 GCA_027295145.1 Alphaproteobacteria bacterium
CCGGCACGCACCATGGCACGCAGGCGGATCAGTTTGTTGAAGATATAGATCACCGCCACGGCGAGCACCGCCAGCACGCCTAGCCCGACATAAAGCACCATCGCTGTCCCCCAACGACAATCGCCCCGCACGGCGGAAACCTAGTCTAGCGGCACTCGCTATCGGTGGCCAACCCGAAGCGCCAGCAAGGCACACCCAACCCTTGTGCGTCCGGGCGATGCCCGCTATCACATTCTGCCTTCGGCGGCTCGGGCCTTTTGCGGCCAGGGTCATATTGCGGGCCGATCGCGACGAGAGCTGGTGGATCGGCGATGGCCGTAGAAACAAAGTATCCAGACGCCTACATGCCGGACATCGACCTCTCGGTGGTCAAGAAGGTCACCGATGGAAGCGGCAAGGGTTCGCTTACCGATCTTTCGCTCAACGAATCGAGCTACGGCGCCAGCCCCAAGGCAATGGCGGCTGCGGCCGAGCGCGGCGCCCTGCTTCACCGCTACCCCGACCCGGCCAGCAAGGCCCTGCGCGCGTCTATCGGCGAGGCTCATGGGTTCGACCCCGATCACCTCGTTTGCGGCAACGGCTCGGAAGAGCTCCTCGACGTGATAGGCCGGCTGTTTGCTCGGCCCGGCGACGAGGTGCTGTTCTCTGAACGCAGTTTCATGCAGTTCCCCATCGTTGCCCGCCGTGTCGGCGCCACCGAAATTACCGCGCCCGAGCACAACCTCGTCCCCCTGGTCGACGAGCTGCTGGCACGGATCACCGCGAAGACCAAGATCGTCTTCCTGGCTAACCCCAACAACCCGTCGGGCACCTACCTGCCGAAGGACGAGCTGCACCGATTATGCGCCGGCATTGCCCAACACATCGTATTCGTCATCGATTCGGCCTATGCCGAGTTCGCCAATTTGGTCGTCGATTACAGCGATGGGCACGAGTTGGTCGAGCGTTACGATAACGTTATCGTTACCCGCACCTTCTCAAAGGCCTTCGGCCTGGCGGCCTTGCGCGTCGGCTGGGCGCACGGCTCGGCGCGCATCATCGAATTCATGAACCGCATGCGCGGCATCGGCAACGTCAACGCTCTTGCACAAGAGGCAGCCGTGGCGGCGCTAGGCGATCTCGATTTCGTGCACGATGTAGCCCAACGCACGGCTGAGGAGCGCGACCGCGTAACCAAAGCGCTGGAAGCGATTGGGCTTAGCGTCGTGCCCAGTGTGACCAACTTCCTGCTCGTGCGCTATCCGACCGGTACCAACCACACGGCGGCGGCGGCGCTGTCCTATTTCACAGAGCACCGCATTATCGTGCGCGCGGTCGATGATTATGGCCTCGACGAATATTTGCGGATTACCCTTGGCGGACCAGAGGAAAACGATGCCGTGATCGCCCGCATGAAGCATTTCATGGTCTAGAGCATGAGCTTTATACTTCCCCTGCCATGATCTCGATCCAGAATGTTTCCAAATCCTTCGGCGGCATCAGGGCCGTCGACGATTGCTCGTTCGATGTCGCCAAGGGCTCGATCACCGGCCTCATCGGCCCCAACGGCGCTGGTAAGACGACGCTCTTCAATATCGTCGCCGGGGTCTTCGCGCCGACCAGCGGGCAGGTCCTCCTCGAGGGCCGGGATATCACTGGCAAGAAGCCCCACGAGCTCTTCGCCTTGGGGCTGGTGCGCACCTTCCAGATCGCCCAGGAATATTCCGAAATGACGGTGCTGGAAAATCTCTGCGTGGTCCCACCCGGTCAGAGCGGCGAGAGCCTTTTCACCGCCTGCTTCTCATGGAATAAGGTCAAAGGCGAAGAAGTTGGCGTGCGCAAACGCGCCGAGGAGGTCCTCGCCTTCCTGCGCCTTTCGGACCTGCGCTACGAGAAGGCGGGCAATCTCTCCGGCGGCCAGAAAAAACTGCTCGAACTTGGCCGAACGATGATGATCGAGGCCAAGATCGTCCTCCTCGATGAGCTCGGCGCCGGCGTGAACCGCACTTTGTTGGCCACGCTGGCTACCGACATAGAACGCCTGAACCGCGAGCACGGCTATACCTTCTGCGTCATCGAGCACGACATGGACCTGATCGCCCGGCTTTGCGATCCAATCATCGTCATGGCCGAGGGCTCGGTGCTGACGACGGGCACGATGGCCGAGATCCGCGCCAACGATCAGGTCATCGAGGCCTATCTAGGCCATAGCGACAAAAAACAAGCGGCCCGCCGATGAGCCTGTTGTCGGCCGAGGGTCTGACCGGCGGCTATGGCGGGATGGATATCCTGACCGATGTCGAGATCGCCGTCGACGTCAACGAGATCGTGGTAATTATCGGCCCCAACGGCGCCGGTAAATCGACCGTCATGAAGGCCATCTTCGGGCTCCTGGCCATGCGCGAAGGCCGCGTTATTTTTGACGGAAACGACATCACCGGCAGCCCGCCCGACCGGCTCGTCCCCCTTGGCATGGGGTACGTGCCGCAGGAGCGCAACGTCTTCCCCAACCTCAGCGTCCGCGAGAACCTCGAGATGGGCGCTTATACGCGCCGCGATGATTTTTCCGGCGCCATGGCACGGGTCTTCGATCTATTCCCGCCGCTCAAGGACAAGCACAAACAGGCGGCGGGCGAGTTGTCCGGCGGCCAGCGCCAGATGGTCGCCTTCGGCCGGGCGTTGATGACAGAGCCCAAACTGCTGATGCTCGACGAACCCACGGCCGGGCTCTCGCCGCTCTTCATGGACGAGATTTTCGAGTGCATCATCGACGTTAACAAGGCCGGCGTCGGCATCCTGATGGTCGAGCAGAACGCCCGCCAAGCGCTTGCCGTTGCCGACCGCGGCTACGTGCTGGCCACCGGGCGCAACCGCTTTATCGACACCGGCGCGAACCTGCTGGCCAACCGCGAGGTGGCGGAAGCCTTCCTCGGCGGGGGGAGCAGCACGGATGATTGAATTTTTCAACGATTACCTCCTGCCGGCGCTGGTCCTCGGCAGTATTTATTCGCTTGGCGCCATCGGCCTATCGA
>JAPULJ010000542.1 GCA_027295145.1 Alphaproteobacteria bacterium
GTAGCCGCCTTCCTGGATGAACACCGTCGGCAGGCCGAGCTCGCCGATCGCGGCGCCGATGCGCCCGAAGCCTTCGGTGGTGATCCTGAAGCCCTCGAAAGGATCGTGCTCGTAGCCGTCGAAGCCGAGGGCGACGAAGAGCATGTCGGGGGCATATTCGCCGATCACATCGAGCGCGCCGGCCAGCGCACTGAGATATGTGTTGTCGGAACTGCCCTTGGGCAGAGGCAGATTGTGGTTGAGCCCGCTTCCCTCGCCCTCGCCGCGTTCATGCGCCTGGCCGGCGAAGAAAGGATAGAAATCGTCCGAATCGCAATGCAGCGAGATGGTGAGCACCTCGCGGCGGCGGTAGAAGATGGATTGCGTGCCGTTGCCGTGATGGACATCGACATCAACGATGGCCACCCGGCGCACTTCGCCAAGCGCGTATTCGGCGGCAATCGCGATGTTGTTGAGAAAGCAGAAACCGCCGGCCTGATCGGCAAACGCATGGTGCCCCGGCGGCCGGCACAAAGCATAGGCGGCGGCCTCGCCGGCCTCGCCGTTGACCCCGGCGCCGTTACCGAGCACGAGCCGCGTTGCGTGCACCGCGAGATTGGCGCTGGCGCAAGCCGCCTCATACGTATGCGCGCCTATGGGGCTCGACATATCGGTGGTGAAGTAGCCGACCTGGCCGAGCAGGCCCGAAGGCAGGCTGGCCATGTGGCGGCCTGGATGGATGTTGGGCAGGACTTCGTCGCGCTCGCTCCCCAGCGTCTGCCAACGATCGTGGGCGCTGCGCAGGAAGGCGAGATAGGCCGGGGTGTGGACGCCAGCGCGCGGGCCGGGCCCGTGATCTTCGGCCTCGACGAAGATATGGCCGGCATCCTGCATCGCGGCGCGGATCGCCTCGGCCCGCGCCGGGATCTCGGGCGGGTCGTGGAAGGCGCCGCCCCGAAAATAGGCTTTCGGGTGGTGCTTGAGGTGCTGCTCGCTGTAGACGGCTTTCATGGCGCTGGCGGGCATTTCGTTTGTTTGCGGCGAGCCATCGTAATCCCCGCGGGTTCGGCAGGAAAGGGGGTCGCTTGACGGGGGGTTGCCCGTTGGATATTGTATTTAACGAATTTGTTAACTAAAGGAAATGATAGCATGAGCGCCCAAGCGCAAACCCGCGAGATTGTCCGCGTAACCAAGCTGCTGCCGGCCAGCCCCGAGCAGGTGTTCGATGCCTGGACCGACCCGGATAGCCTCGCCAAATGGTTCCTACCCGGCCCGGTGAAAATCGGCGCGGTCGAGCTCGACCTGCGGGTCGGTGGACGCTACCGGATCGTCATCGTCGGTGAGGCCGAGCACGAGCTATGGGGGGAGTATCTCGAGATCGAACGGCCGAAACGCCTGGTCTTCACCTGGTTTTCGGCCAATACCGGGGGCGGCGAGACACTAGTCACGATCGAGTTCGAGGCGCGCGGCGAGCGCACCGAGCTGACTTTAACCCACGAGCAATTGCCCAACCGACAGGCAGCGGCCCAGCACGAATCCGGCTGGACCAATATCCTCGATGCCCTCGGCAACCATCTGGCGCTATGATAAACGCCGTTCCAATGCAGACGATGAAGCGCGGCGACGACGCTGGCGACAACCGGCATGCGGCAACGACCGACGATCAAAACCCTCGAACTGGCCGGGACCTTCGAAGCTCCGCCGGACCGTGTATTCGATGCCTGGACGCGCGGCGAGGCGCTGACGCAATGGATGCGGCCCTACGACATGGCAATCGCTTCGGCCGAATCCGATTTGCGGATCGGCGGCTACTACCGGGTAGCTTTGCGTGGGCGCGAAGGCGGACGCACCAACGAGGTCGTAATCTTCGGCGAGTATCTGGAGGTCGAGCCGCCGCGGCGGCTGCGCTTCACTTGGGAATCGCCGGTCACTTTTGGGCGTCCGACGATCGTCACGCTGTCGATCTCGGGGCGCGGGCCAGGGGAGGGCGAAACCCTGCTCGAACTGACCCACGAGCGGTTGCACGACGATCTCAGCGTCGAGCGCCACGAAGCGGCGTGGGAAGAGCTGTTTGGTAAGCTTGCTGACTTTCTCGCCAGGTAACGCTCCGTCACCAACTTATACCAACGGCCAATAAGAATGACCGTTGTATGTTCCCTCAATCGCCGGGCGGTCGCGTCCGCTCCCTTGGCTGGCCTCGCATAAGCTCGGGCGCGCTCCTGAGATTGTCGAAGGGCGCGCTTGCCAAAGGACGATGAGTCAAACTCATCGGCCTTTGGTATTAATACTTTCGTCAATCCCGCTTACGCGAGAACGACGACCGAAGGTGCCGGTCTATAGTTTCGTCGGGTTTGGGGCGTCGCCGTAGACTTCCTTGGGATCAAAGACTTTTTCGCTCTCGGTGAAGGTGAGCTTGACGGGCCCCGGCTTGCCGAACGGAACCGTGCGGTAGAAGCACGAACGGTAGCCGACATGGCAGCTTGCCCCGCCATCGACGCGCACCGCCAGCCATACCGCGTCCTGATCGTCGTCGATGCGCATTTCGACGAGGTGCTGGAAAAGCCCGCTGCTGGCGCCTTTGTGCCATAGCGCCTGGCGGCTGCGGCTGTAGTAATGGGCCTGCCCGGTTTCCATCGTCCGGCGCAGGGCCTCTTCGTTCATATAGCCGTGCATCAGCACCTCGCCCGATTTGGCGTCGGTAGTGACGACAGGGATCAGCCCGTCGGCGCCAAACTTTGGCGCCAATACGTCGCCTTCCTCGACCTGCTCGATGCTGGTCCGGGGCGAGAAAATGCTTGGATCATTGTTCGTATCAGGGGCAGCCAAGGGGGTTCTCCTGATCTGCTGTGCGTATCCGCCGATATAGAACCTCTGCATGGCGCCTTCAAGCGAGCCGGCGCAGGGACAGGTCCAACCACCCATGAGCATACGATCCCGTGGGTGGCCGGGCGGAGGTGTGGGGCGGTGCCAGTTCAATCAAGTCGGATAATGCTCTAGAACGGCCGGGCAGTAACTCTACGCTCAGTCCGAAAGCCCCATGACCCTGCGCATTTACAACACCCTCACCAGAAAGAAGCAAGAATTCGAGCCCGGCGATCCGGGGCGGGTGACGATGTATGTCTGCGGGCCGACAGTCTACAGCTTTGCCCATATCGGCAACGCCCGCCCGGCGGTGGTCTTCGACGTGCTCGCATGGGTGCTGCGCCGGCGCTATGAAAACGTGATCTACGTCCGCAACATCACCGACGTCGACGACAAGATCAACAATGCGGCTCTCCAGGAAGGCGTCGATATCTCGGTCGTCAACAAACGCTACACAGCGGCCTATCACGAGGATATGAGCGCGCTCGGTGTTCTCGAACCGGACGTCGAGCCCCGCGTGACCGAGCACATCCCGCAGATCATCGCCATGATCGAAACGCTAGTGGCCGCGGGCAAGGCTTACGAGGCCGAAGCTCACGTGCTGTTCGACGTGCCGGAATTCGAGCTCTATGGCGCGCTTTCGCGGCGCGACCGCGAGGAGATGATCGCCGGCGCCCGCGTCGAGGTCGCGCCCTACAAGAAAGACCCGGCCGATTTCGTCTTATGGAAACCCTCGGACGAGACCCAGCCGGGCTGGAACAGCCCCTGGGGCCGGGGCCGCCCGGGCTGGCACATCGAATGCTCGGCGATGGCCAAAGTCCATCTCGGCGAGACCATCGATATCCACGGCGGCGGCGTCGATTTGGTCTTTCCCCATCACGAGAACGAGCTTGCCCAGAGCACCTGCGCTCATGATGGTGCGATGTTCGCCCGCTACTGGATGCATAATGGTTTCGTCAATGTCGAGCGCGAGAAGATGTCGAAGTCGATCGGCAACGTGCTGCTGGTGCGTGACCTGCTTAAGGAGGCGCCCGGCGAGGCGATCCGCTTCGCGCTGCTGACCGCTCACTACCGTCAGCCGCTGGATTGGACGAAAGAGGGGCTGCAGGAAGCCAAACGCACCCTCGACCGGCTCTACGGCACATTGCGCGCGTTGGGCGACATCGAAGTGCACGAGGAGGCGGTGCCGGGCGCCTTTTCCGATGCCATCAAGGATGATCTCAACACGCCGCAAGCTATCGCCGAGCTGCACCGGCTGGCCCATGCCGGTAACACCGCTAAAAGCGAATTGGAGCGGCGCGCGGCCAAGGAAGCACTGCTGTCGGCAGGGGCGCTGCTTGGGATATTGCAGCAGGATGTCGAGGCCTGGTTCAAGGGAGAGGGCGATATCAATGAGAGCGATATCGAGCATTTGATCGCCGAGCGTGCCCAGGCCCGCGCCGACAAGGACTTCGCCGGCGCCGACCGTATTCGAGACGAACTAGCCGAGAAGGGCGTTCTCATCGAGGACGGCCCACAGGGCACGGTCTGGAAGCGGGCCGGGTGAGCGGGCTTCGTCGCCTTTCGGCGGAGGAGACCAAATACAGAAACTAATTCAATGTGACTATTTGGGCATTGACTATTTTGATAATTTGATTATTATAAAAATATGAAATCAATTGATGCAGTTAAGAAACTGAGCGCGCTGGCCCAGGAAACCAGGCTTTCGGTCTTCCGGCTGCTGGTCCGACAGGGGCCGGGCGGCCTACCGGCGGGGGAAATCGCCGGGCGGCTGAAGGCCCATCCGGCGACCATGTCCCACCATCTGGCCCTGCTTGAGCGGGCCGGGTTGGTGCGCGCAACGCGCGTCCAGCGCAACATTTTCTACGCCGCCGATTATGGCGGAATG
>JAPULJ010000543.1 GCA_027295145.1 Alphaproteobacteria bacterium
CTCGTGGGGAATGTAGACCAGCTCGATGTTGCGGGCGCCCAAGTGCCGAACCCAATGGTTCCATGTCTTTTCCTGGCACAGGGGAACGCCGCTCCAAACTTGGGTGTAGAGAATTGTGACCTTGTGTCCGTTGGCGGCCAGGTTACTGACGAGACCCGTTGTGGCGGTTCCAATGCCGCCATTCTTGATGGGGCCGAGGATCTCGGAAGAAACGACACACACGCCAAGCGGTCTGGTCGTACCGCTCGACGAGAGGTCGAGCTCCGAAAGGTTTTTTATGCTTCGCATAGATCTCTCGGCAAACCTAGTTCCTTCCCCGGGACTTGAAGGCGGGGTCGACCCAACGAGCCCAGGCATCCTTGGTCGAAACGAACTCGTCCGTCATCTGAACGCTCAAGAGAACATCGCAAGGCCTGCGTAGTGCGGCCGGGATATCCATCTCGAACTCCTGTCGCTCTCCGCCCGCGACGATGTACTCGAAATCCAGACGCTCCGATTTATCGGTGGCGATTAGATTCACCCGGAAGGTAACGGAATTGGCCTCGTCGTTCGCCAGACGCGCCGCGCCGCAGAAACAATCCACCGCTCCCAAGTCGACTGCGGAAAAACGCATCATCGCGCGCCCTTCGCTCCCCGGATTGGGGTGATTTTCGATTTCACGGTCTTTTTCAAACACCTTGAAGGACCATTCGTGGTCCAAATTGTGTCTATCGAGGTCTCCGGCAGTCACACGATCGAAGAGACGAATTTCCTTGGCTTCGCGCTCCGCACTTTCGACCGCTCGCGGGAACAGACCGGAACGTGAGATCCGGACGTCATCGCCCCCCAACACTTCCGCCAGAAGTTCGTTGGCCAAATCGATCTTTCCGCCGGCGTAGGCCATCGTGGACAGGTATATAAGAATTTCATCGGAATCGGTTTTGGCATGCCAGTCTTTGGGAAACACCCCAAGTTTCTGCACCATATCGCTCAGACACTCCTGACTGGCCCGGCGAAGATCGTCGCTACGGCTTCCATCGATGGCGAGGCGAGAAATCAGTGCTTGTGGTGAGCCCGGCGCAAACCCGAGATGCGAATCCCCAAAGGAACGCATAATCTGGCAGAGCTGCGGCGCCTCGAAAGCAACCTCCTCGGAAACGCATTCGGAAATGGAATCCGGGAGAAGTTCGAATTGCTTGCCAGAGGCATATAACCCAATCAACAGCTCGTGAATCCAGTCGGAGGCTCGCTTCAGGCGGCTGTACCGCCGATCGAAGGGCGATACCGAAGCGAGAAGAGAAAGAGCGCCGCGCCGGAAAATTGCAAAACCGTCGTTGGTTTCCTGGGTCAGTGTGAACAAAGACGGCGCGTTGCCGATGAGGTAGCGTTGTACCGCCGGAAGCGCGTTGCCTACGCTCACAAAGGGCGGCAAATCGTCGAGCTCGGCGCTTTCTCCGCCGCTCGTGTGGCCAGTCGCCGCGCTGAGATCGTCGTTGGCCAAGAACCGTGTTTGCGCCCGCGCCATGAGCTCTGGCGTTATTCCAAGACCGAGATGAAAGACCGCGATTGGTCCCACGCCATCGGTGTCGATCGCTTCCAAGGCGTGCCCATAGGCACGCGCATCGAATACCCGTAGATTCCTGTGCCGGCCGTCCTTGCCTTCGCGCTCCAGCAAGCCGGACAGCTCATCGGCCCGGTCGCTCAGGAGGATGAGGTCGACATCGTCGAACTGCGCATGTATTCGGTCGAGCGACCGCAAGCAACTGCTCCCATCGAGGGCAGACGGGGCGAGAGCAAGCAGAACCGGTCTGTCCGCCGGCCCCGTGACGCTCGCGGCCGGCCGGGCCGCTTGAGACGTGAGAACGCTGTTGACCCACTGCTTGTACGTCCGTTCGTTGGTATCGAAGTCGAAGGATGCCAAGCCAATGGCGGCCCCTTCGTTCAATGTCTCCAAAATCTTTTCGGAGAGGGCGTCGACCGTGGGCTCGAACAGACAGTCCCGATGACTTTCGGGCGACAAAAGCTCCTGCCCGCCACTGCCACTTGCCGCGACGAAGGGAATGTTCTCGTTGAGGCACTCGAGAATGACACACGGACTGTTGTCCGCGAGCGATGGCATGACCGCCAATCGGGCACCGCTCTTCAGGTAATTCAGCGCCTGCTCTTGGTCGTAGTCATGCAGGATACGGACTTCGAATGGCCAGGCGGCCGCACGGCGCATGACCGTAAGGCCAGTGGCTTCGCCGTCCTCTGTCGTGAATTTTCCCAGAAACGTAACGGTCCTGCCAACCAATTGGTATTTGATCCGTTCAAGTGCGTTACAGAAAATCCAAAGTCCCTTTCGGGTTTCCAGACGCCCGAAGAAAACCAGCTCCTCGACCGCCACCCGCCGGCCCGTCGGTGTGGACGTGAGACGGAGCTCCTGGTGCAAAATGTTGGGCTGGACGAAAGTCTCCTTGGGTAGCTCCCAACCGTATTCATGGTATTTCCGCAAAAGATACGCGCTCGGCGAAATGACAGTATCGGCAAGTTCAATACTGCGCCGTTCAAGCTCGATGACGCGCAAATCGTCTATCGACGCGATCGATTGTTCGTTGATTTCGGCGATCCATTGCGTGGAGCTGTGAGCGACGACGCACATGATCGTTCCTGCCAAACGAGGATCGCCGGTTCTTCGAGATAGCAGCGGATAATACGCCGTGCCGCGACAATCGTTGAAAAACACGAGGTCGTAAGGGTGGCGCACCAGATGCTCCAGGGCACGGTACGATTTCGCCAGCCAGTCGTTCCATTGACCGTCATGACGAATACACCAGAGACGAAGCCCCAGATCTCGAAATACTGTTACCTGGTCGGCAAATGTTCCGCGGAAGCAAAAGGGCTGGCCTTCATCGACGCGCGTGTAGAGAACATCGACCTGATAACCTTCGGCGCGAAGGGCCAATGCCAGTCCCTTGTTAGCGGTTCCGATGCCGCCGTTGAAATCGGGTCCGGCGATCTCTTCGGTGACCAGGCAGATTCGTTTTGTCGACGGATCGACAGGCCTGTCCGGCGCGGACACGGGAAGCGAGCGGAATTTCCTTTGTGCCGTCGATTCACCAGACTTCGGTACACGGGCGGTCGATAGTCGCACGCCTACGGGACCTCCTTGACGGGTTAGAGAGAATGGAATCTTTAAATCACACCTAAAGTATCACTTCAATTAATTTCGAATCTAACCTTCGATCTCACAATAACCTGAAATCCCATCAAATGATCGCAATAAATCGGGGGTTCGAGGCTTTCGTGGCAGACAGGCCGAACGATGGATCGGCGATGGGCTTATCGTTCTCGATTGCCACTGGCGGTGCTTGGGCGAGTTCGTGCCCGGAAGGCGGGGGATATCGAACATCGGCGCATTTCCCGATTAACGATGGTGGCTCAATCGAGTGGTGCGGTCAATCGATGGGACGCCGGCGGCAGTTCTCCAATTATCCGTCAGCCTTTGGGACATCGCCCTAGGCAATCAGGCCACTCACACTGTCGAAACTTTGGGACCGGGAAGAGCCGTGGGAGAGTCATCCCCCTCATAGCTGATAGCCCGCGCCGGGCTCGAACAGCGTTTCGAGTTCTTCGGGCGCCATTAACGGAGCGAAGTTTTCTTCGATCTGTTCTTGGGGGTTATGATCCGTGGCAAGTTGAGTTTCGTGAAGCGGGCTGCCCCCGGCAGATCGGGCCGGCGGGTTGGGATACATGGCAATCTTCGTGGGCGTGACGAATTGATCGAAAATATCGCCAACCAGCAGTTCAGCCTGCTTTGCAGCCAGAATTCTCCCTGACGCCTTTCTGACAATTCCGATCAAGGTCTCGGCCGCAGCCACTTCGATTTCGGGCCTCAGCCCCAGGGTGCGAAGATCTCTCATGAGGCGCGGAATCTTTGCCGCCTGGTCCGGCGTCAAACCAGCCAACATATTGTTGAGACCGGTCTCGATCGATTGTTCCGTGAGCTGCCCTTCGCTCAGGATCAGCTCCACCAGGAGGTCCCCTGTTCGGCGGGACTTGCCAAAATCCGACGTACCGCTCGATCGCGCGGCGAATTCTGGATTGTTCGACGAAACGCTCCCGGTCGCCCCGGAGACGCCCGACAGAAACACTGCAATGGCACTCACACTGGAAAGTAATTTTCTAACAAAAGCCATCACAAGTTCCGAAAAAGGCCTCTCATGGAGTTCATTTTACATGATACGGTAACATAAACCCATGATCGGAGGAAGGGTCTAACAGTTCGATTCACCGCTGCCCGGCCCCGAAAAAAGACCGCACACTGCTATCCGACGACAACCGTCCGCCGTCTAGCCGGGCGCACAGTTCCCTTATCGCCGCCGAGTTCGTACCGTCCTGAATAATCCGGGCTGACTCACCTTACATTTCAAGGGATTTGCGCACCATTTCATGGTACTGCGTACCTTTAAAGTGCTCCAATACTCCACCGATATTGTCCACCACTTCGCTCAGATGCGGAGTGACCTTTCTGGTGGGAACCGGTGCTTGCCGCTCCGGGTTGGAAGAGACCGTGCCGTCGAAAATTTGCGCCACTTCTTTCGACAAGAAGTCGCCCTCGAAAATCTCTTCGTATCTTAGGGTATGGTACGGCTTGTAGTCGACCAACCAGCCCTGAACATGCGCCGTCCACGACCGCATGACATTCATGAACCTTTCGGCGTCCTTCACGTCAAGCGTTAGGGTTCCCTCGGTCTGGTCTTCTCCTGGCTGGCGATGCCAAATATTATTCTTCACTGCCAGCTGGTAAGAACAATACTGGGCAAAAAGGTTCTCCCGCGCGACATGCACGACCGGAATTTCCGTCTGGCGTATCAGCTTCAGAAGAAACGGTATGGAATTCGGCCAAAGCCAATAAGTCTCCAAATGGTGCAATGACGTATATTTTATATTTACAATAACTCCCTTATTATTAAAGCAATCCATTATATAATCCAAATATCCTCGAAACAATTGTTCTTGGATTGTTTTGGACGGGAACGTCAATGTTGGGTCGCTTCGACACCGATGGTATCGATAGTTGAAGAAATTCGCGCGCTTATTGATATTGGATTCCAGATCCAAATCAGTGGCCGGATCGGCAAAATCGGAGTGGAAAATCTCCCCAAGCCATCGATAATCTAGCAGTTGGGCCAGTCCCCGCCCAAGGCAAGTAGATCCGGTCCTTTGCCCAGACAGTATTATAATTATATTATTCATTGGAGGGTCGACCTGCATTTAAAGGAAATAATTGCCAATGTTGACCTCTGCCTTGCAAATCCATGCGCGTAAATAAATCGAAGCGATACTGTGCTTTTGTTAATATTGACCCAAAGTAGCGGCAACTCGGCATATTTGGCGGGCAAAATATTGAGGCGATGTCCCCGGTTCGGGTGAAAATCCGGTATCGCGACCGCGCCATCTACCGAGCATTCCCAGGCGACCGGGAAGCTCTATGGGATTTTACCTGAATGCGGCATTTTGGGAAAGCGCCGATGCCTCGAGAGCCTCGGCAACCTTATACCGAGGAGCGCCTATTTTGGACCTGACCAAAGACCATCGAGCAGTGGCGTTTGCAGTCCCGGCGTGCTGACGCTTCCTTTGGCTCAGGCCCAGGCCCGACACAGCCGTCAGCCATCTTCGGCTTTCCGAATTTCGCTTTCCTGTTCCCGGCCGAGTCGCTCCAGCAACTGCCGCGACGGCTTGCCGTCGACAGCCAAGCCATACTTCCGTTGGTAGTCCCCGATGGCGGTACGGGTGCGAGGCCCCATCAGACCGTCGAGCGGGCCGGGATCGAAACCCTGGTCCTTGAGCCGGCTTTGAATCAGGAGAACAATGTTTTCATCGCTTTGAACGGTCTCGCCCGCTCCGGCTCGGGCGGTCGCGGCTTTAGAGGGGTCCGTGGCCGCTGCGCTTGAGACTTGTGTGTCGGATTTGTCTGTGGAAAGCGGCAACACCTTGTCAAGCGACGCTGTCGTCGAGGTTTTCAACAGTTGCGATGGCGTGTCTTTTGCGACAGGCAGCCCGGTACTCTTGGAGGAAACGGGTGTCGCCACGTCCAGGGGATCGGTTGCAGCGCTATTCGCAGTGAGCGCCTCCGCATCCACGGTCGGAGCCGCCGTCACTTCCCGGTCCAATTGTTTCAATAGCTGGAGTTGCTTTAGTTTGGCTAGATAGTCGGAATTGTCCGAGTTCAGCGAAACCGCCTTCTTGATGTCGTCTATCGCGCGCTGCCAGTCGTCCGTGGCCTGGTAAATGCGGCCGCGGTTGAAATAGACGAAAGCAAGATCCGGCGACAATTGGATCGCTTGGGACAAATCGTCGATGGCGAGGTCGTAGCGGCCAAGTTTCTCACGGGCCAAGGCCCGATTGTTGAATGCTTTCGCACTGTCCGGCTTCAACTTTATGGCAGTGCCGTAGTCCTTGATAGCCAGCTCGTAGCTTCCCGCGCTGGCGTAGGTGATGGCACGGTTGTAGTAGGACCGTGCGTAACTTGGCATGAGGCTGACGGCGCTGCTGTAGTCCTCGATGGCGAGATCGTAGAGACCTTTGCTCTTTTGGGCGGCGCCCCGGTTATTGTATGCAAACGCCAGTTTCTGCTCCTCGAGATCGCCGGCCTCGATCGCCTGGGAGTAGAGTTCGATAGCCTGATCGAGATCGCCCGCCTTATGCGCGTTCAACCCGGCCTGAGCGTATCGTAGGCCATCTGCGGTTTTCTTCGCGACCTGAGTTTCCGGTTTTTTCGCGGTAGACTGAGTCTCAGGTTTTTTCGCGGTCGATTGTGTTTCAGGCTCTTTGGCGGGAGAAATTGCCGTGTCGACTGTTGCGGCATAAAACCAGAAAGCAGCCCCAGCTATCAGCACCGCGACCGACAGGATGCCCACTCCGATCTTGGCTGCACGTCCCATCACGATTCCCCGCTTAACCAGCTCCCACGAAGCGTACCACTTGGACTGATGAAGTCCCACCTTGTTGGACAGTCTGGCATCTCAGTTAAAGTGTATTCCAATGTGTTTTCAAGCCGCAAAATTCTGCCGCTGCCCGTCGACCCCCCTGACTCCTCGCCCCGGACTCGAATTGGCGCCAGCAGCCAGGATCGTCCCGAGCCGTCGCGATCGAAGTTGTGGATAAGACAGCGCTCGCCGGCCGTGGCGCGCAGTTGGGAGCCTTCCTTGGCCCGCCCCGATAACAGCCGGGTCCGGTCGTCGACGACTGGGTAGCTCGATATGGGACGGACGACAACCGGCGTCTCAGCCTGAAATGTCCATCGGGTTGATTTTAAACCGCGAATCAGATGGGACAGCCGATCGCAGCTCTAAATGACTTAGATTCCCGTTCCATGGGAATTTTCAATTCTCGGCCCGTTTTCTAACGCCGACCAGGTCGGCCGTCCAAGTTGGGCGCGCACCTTATTGGCCCGCTCGAACAATTCTTGGGCCGTTAAGATCTTGCGCCCATCCAGGTCGTAGCGGTGGTCTGCTGTTGGGACCACCGTGTAATCTCTGGTTCTGAGGAAGTGCACGACACCTTCTATTCCAACATCGTCGAATCCGTTGACTACCTTTGTGTCCGTAGCCGGTGGGCGCTTGTCGGAGTCTGGGAGGTCTACCTTCCGCTTTTCTTTCCCCCTATCCTGCTTGCCGGGCGAGAGGTCCAGAATACGTAATCTCCCGTAAATGCTGGCCGGTGTCCTTTGAACTTCCTGGGCGATCGCCTCGACCGGGAGGTCTTTCTGCCAAAGTTGGCGAAGGCGATCATCGTCAGCCGCTGTCCAGCGTGACCGTTTGCATAACTTGCGGGGCTGTTCCGAAGACGGCGGCACCACCGGCTGTGGTGCCTCCTGCGGCTCTTCCCGTGAAGTTTCGCCGTCGATGATGAAATGCTCCATGCGGAGCGCCATAACCAAGGCCTGCTCCGGGTCCGAGTAGGCTTCAAAGGCCCTTTGCAGCAAATCGCGCCGCCGCTCCTGTTCTTCCCGAACACCCATTTTCGAACTCCTCGAATTAACCCGATTTAACTGGCAACCGGGCAGGTCAATTGGATCCCCGAATACGATTCTGTCCGACAGAAAGACGCCTTTGTTGAGAGCCTTCTTATATTCCTCTGTCGTACGGTTGGAATGTTGAGTGAGTCCGATGGCCTCCCAGGGCCATTTCTTGGTTTCGGCGACCGAGCCAAAGCCTTCAGACTCGCAACTTCCGGTCTCCTTGTCCGCCTGTCTGAGCGCAGACTTGCCTCCTATGCGATCGCCTCTTCAGCCGCGCGCGCAACCCGCCCAGCGCCTGCCGGCAAACATTGGGCCGCGGGAATAGCCCGCGCAAACCCCTTTCATTTCGGATACTATATGCAATTGGCCTATTATAAAAGAATTACTTAATTAACACTTATGGTTAACATCGCGAATTCAAGAATACGGGCCTGACGTCGCCGCGACCTAGGCCAAATGTCGAAACTTGGCTGGTTTTGCACAGCCGAATCTAATCGCTGGGCCTCAATTGGGCACCGATACTTCGACAATGCGAGGCGATTTCTTCAGAAGTAGTCGTAATTCCATGAATGGAGCGGAGTCGATCCACGTTCAAAACAAACTCGTCGAAAATTCGATTGTCTGTAACCACCGTCCGCCCACCGCCGTAACCTTCAATCAACCAATTTGCGATATCGCCCACAGGTGTCGGAATACCGGACCCCACATTGATCGTTCCGCCGGCGGGTTCGCGAAGGACGGCATCCAAGGTCGCGACAAGTTTGTAGTCGGGGAGAAAGTCCCTGCGCACGCTTGGATCGATATCCAACCGAATTTCCTGCCGCGATTTGAGCCGATCGAGGGCCAGACTCATGAAGGTTGGCCGCCCGGCCCCAAATTCGTTGCCCATTACATTGGAAATTCGAAGTACTGTAAGTCGATCCTGAAACAACTTCCGAAGATTGTTTTCTGTGATTGCTTTGTTGCGGCCGTAGGTATTTGCACCGACGGCCATAGTTGCTTCATCGGCGCCCATCGCGACCTCTGGAGAATAAACCGCGCGAGAGCTCAACATGACGTAACGAACATTGGCGTCCAACAGCTTCCGCGCAAGCTGGACGTCGAAATCCCTCTTCTCCCCGTACGGGCGTCCCGAATAATCCGGATGCCGTGCGAAGTTGATGACACAATCGATATCGTTAAAGACAAGTGGCTTGAAAGCCTCTCGATGAGAAACCAAGCGGCAATCTTCTGCAAATTCACTTAAAGCGGCAAAACGGCGCGCCAAAAAACTGTTACGGCCAACAACAAGGATTCTTGTCATGTCGATTCCGCATCGAATTTTTCAAGGTGCCGTGCCTTTCCTGCGCGGCTGTGGCAGGCGGCCGCTTTCACGACGCCCCTACCGGGTGCCCCGACGGTAGCCTCGTCGATCCTGCTCCAAGGGCCCGCCGCGGCGGACGATAGGCTCTGCTCCGATCGCCTTGGCGATCGTACCCGTCTAAATCTTGCTGTGAATTCGGATGAACCGAGGCTCAATAGGCGTTGTCGTCCTTGAACATGACGACGATGGTCCTAAAGATTATCGCAATGTCCAACCAGATCGACCAATTTTCGATGTAGTAGAGGTCGTACTTGACCCGCATCTGTATCTTTTCGATCGTATCGGTCTCGCCGCGCCAGCCATTCACCTGCGCCCAGCCGGTGATGCCCGGTTTGACCTTGTGCCGGGCTACGAATTTCTCGACCACTTCCTCGAACTTGCGTCCGCCAGCGGTGAGATCGATGGGAAGCGGGCGTGGACCGACGAGCGACATATCGCCGTGCAAAACGTTGAACAGCTGTGGCAATTCATCCAGGCTGGACCTGCGCAGGAATCGACCGACACGAGTCACTCTCGGGTCGCCCCGCACCGCCTGCACGGCACCGCCCGTGATGTTCGATTCGGCGTGCATAGTACGAAATTTCCAAACCCTGAATTCGTTGTAATTGAAGCCATGGCGCGTCTGCCTGAAAAAAACCGGCCCGCGGGTTTCCAGTTTGATGGCAAGCGCGATCAACAGCATCAGCGGTCCGAAAAACACCACCAGCAGTGCCGCAAGGATACGGTCCTCAACGGCTTTCGAAACCTGCGCCCATCCCGATATGGGGCGCTCAAACACATTCAGCATGGGAAGCTGTGCAACCCTGACAACCGACCGATCCAGGAACTCGAAGCCGATAAGGTCCGGCGCAATGCTGATTCGGATTGGCGCGTCCGCAAGCTGGCAAATCAGCGAGCGCAGGCGGTCTTCGGCACTCCCGGGAAGGGCGATGAAGACCTGGTCCACGACGCCGCGGCGAATGAGCTTCATCAGGTGGTCCACGCCCCCAAGAACTTCGTAAGCGCCCCTTTTCAACGCCACTCGCGTCGTTCGGTCATCGATAAAGCCGATGATTCGGGTACGAATTTCGCCACGCCGGTCCAGATGTGCCGCAAGTCTTTGACCTTGCTCGCCGGCGCCGATGATCAGGGTACGTTGCCCGAACCGGCCTTGCCGCGCCAACTGAAGGATCCAGGCACTGATAACCAGGCGGCCCACAGTCAGAGCCCCAGCCGTTGCGATGAACCAACCGACCACCCAGAGGCGCGAATAGAAATCGGTTATCTTGAGCGCAAAAGCGATGGTCAGAATGAGACCGAATGTGATCGTCCAAGCCACGAGCAATCGGCCGGCCCGAAGGCTCCTTGAAAATATGTAGTCTCCCGCGTAGGCGCCCAACAATTGAAAAATTACCGCCGCAATCAACGTCGCAATGATTATCGAGGCGAAATACTGCGATTCGAAGTTTACCTGACGATAATAGGTGTAGAAGAGGTAGACACACACCCCCATGGTCCCGACAACGATTAGATCGAAAATCCGGATACAACCATCTATGATTGCTGGAGAAATCGGGCTCTTATAGCCTTTTTCAGCCGCCAGTTGCGGCGTCTCAATTTCAGCGGCCATCCACCCTCTCCCTGCACGAAAACAACGCCGCCTCCTCCCTGCACAAAATCACAGCAGGTTTTATGATAATTATGATAGAGCCCAATTCCTGAGGTTCCTCGGCCACGACGAACATGGCACGGGGAGCATATTTGCTCAGCCCACATCTCCTCCTTGCGAACAAGCTGTCCTCAAAGAGCCTTGCGTTTTGCTTGAAGAAGCGGGCGGAATCGCCGAATTTTCATGGTGATTCGATCTCCCCATAAACTTGGTTTCTCTTAGTGCTTGGTATTCAAGTGTAGCGCCTATC
>JAPULJ010000544.1 GCA_027295145.1 Alphaproteobacteria bacterium
CTGATTATTCATTTCCGGCGAGCTTGTACGATACCGCGATGAACATACCGTTGATCGCTCGCTATCCGGGCGTCATTGAGAAAGGGCAGGTAAGTGATTTGTTGATTGGGCAATACGACTTCATGCCCACCATACTGGATATGGCCGGAGTAGATGTGAGAATAGCGAATTCCCCTGGTCGGAGTTTTGCTGAACATCTTAAGGGGAGCGAACTCGCATCATGGGGTGATGCTGTGTATATGGATCAAGAGGCAACTCGTGTAATCCGAACTCATCAGTATTCATTTTGGAAGCGGCTGAAGGGTACGGGCAAGCACGAGCTCTACGATATACAGAAGGATCCGAAGCAAAAAAACAACCTATACGGAAATCCCGACTATGCTGAAGTGGTTTCGGAATTGGATAGAAGACTGACCAAATTCTTCGATGCCTATTCCAATGCTGAATATGATCTTTGGCGAGGCGGTTCTGTGAAGGGATCTACAGAATCTACTCAGGTTTTTAAGTCCCTGTACGGTGAACAATGGAAGCCGGAATCGGAGGTCAGGCCCGCCTTTAGGGAGAATATCCCATAAGCGCTGAGCCGTAGCGAGCCGGTCAGCCTGTTGCACAGTGCACGCTCGCGTTGTCGGTACGCCGTAGTCCGTATATCGGATGCAGGGTCGCGTCCGTTTCTGCCCGGATTCGGTTGGCAGAGCCAACTCCGCAAACTATTCTACCCGCCAACTTGGCGACCGTGGGCGTGTTGAACGCCCGCTCCCCCAATTGATTGATGGGAGCATCTCGATGTACAGACCGATTCTCACCCGATTGGTTGGAGCGTGCTTGCTCATCGCATCGCCGGCCGCAGCTCAAGATACCGGCACCCCCTCCAAGGTATCTTTATCTGCCGCCTACACGGGCAAAGCTTATTCCCCCTATGCACATCGCAATTTTCCGGAGCGTCCGCTCTGGGGCGATTCTCACCTGCACACGTCGCTTTCAATGGATGCGGGTCTATTTGGCAACCGTCTGCCCCCCAGTGAAGCTTACCGGTTCGCGCGTGGTGAAGAAGTGGTGTCGAGCAGCGGACAAACACTTCGACTGTCCCGCCCACTGGATTGGCTGGTCATTGCCGATCATTCCGATGGAATGGGCATGGTGGGCGATATTGCCTCCGGCAAGCCGCAACTAATGGCGTACGAGCAGGCAGCGCGCTGGCACGAAGGCATGGCAGCGGGTGGCGACGCGGCGGTTGCGGCGGCGCTCGACCTGATCACAACCTTCTCCAACGACAAGATGGACCCGGAGATGTTTGCCCTCTACTCGCCGGGTTCGAAGATTTTCAAGAATCTATGGGAAAAAGTCGTCCAAGATGCAGAAACGTTCAACGATCCGGGACGTTTCACGGCTTTCATTGGTTTCGAGTGGACCTCGCTCATCAAGGGCAACAATATGCATCGTGTTGTCATCATGCGTGATGGGCCAGTGAGGGCACGGCAGGTGGTTCCCTACACGATGACAGCGCCTCAGGGCAGCCCCGACCCGCGTGATCTTTGGAAGTATCTGGCCAACTACGAGGAAAAGACCGGCGGCGAAATCCTGGCCATCGCACACAACGGGAACCTCTCTAACGGCATCATGTTCCCGTTGAACGCCCAGTGGAACGGCAAGAGGCTCGACAAAACCTATGTCACCGAGCGCAACAAGTGGGAGCCACTTTACGAAGCCACGCAGATCAAGGGCGACGGCGAGGCGCACCCCTTCCTCTCTCCCGATGACGAGTTCGCCGATTACGAAACATGGGCCATTGGCAACCTCGACGTCTCGGTCGCAAAGACCAACGACATGCTGGCCGGAGAGTACGCTCGCGAAGCGTTGAAGCGGGGGCTTGTGCTCGAGAAAAAACGCGGCGTCAACCCGTACAAGTTCGGCATCATCGGCGCGACCGACAGCCACACCTCTTTGGCTACTGCCGAGGAGGACAATTTCTTCGGCAAACACTCCGGCTATGAGCCCAAGCCCGGCCGACTCGATCACCCGTTCATGAAAACCGATAAAGGCTCGATCTTGGGCTGGCAAATGGTGGCGTCGGGGCTCGCCGCCGTCTGGGCCACAGAGAACACCCGGGAAGCGATCTTTGATGCCATGCAGCGCAAAGAGGTTTATGGCACCACCGGTCCGCGCATGTCTGTGCGCCTGTTCGGCGGCTGGGAGTTCACCAAGCAGGACCTGAACTCGCGCATGCCTGCTGTCGCGGGATACACGAAGGGATCGCCCATGGGCAGCGATCTGCGGCCGATGCCCGCGGACGCCAAGGCGCCCAGCTTCATGGTCTATGCCCTGCGCGATCCGGTCGGCGCCAATCTGGACCGCATCCAAATCGTCAAAGGCTGGCTCGACAAGAAGGGGAATACGCATGAGAAGGTCTACGACGTAGCTTGGTCGGGTGACCGCGTTGCGGGCGCCAACGGCAAACTACCTGCCGTGGGCAATACCGTCGACGTAGCCAACGCCAACTGGACCAACAGCATCGGCGCTTCCGAACTTGCCACTGTGTGGACCGACCCCAGTTTCGATCCGAAGCAGAGAGCTTTCTACTACACGCGGGTGATCGAGATCCCAACACCGCGCTGGTCCACGTACGACGCCTTCCGTTTTGGCATTGAACTGCCCGACGGAGTGCCGACATCTACACAGGAACGGGCCTATTCTTCCCCGATCTGGTACACCCCCGAGTCCTGAGCAGGTACTCAGCATGAAGACAATGCAGCGGCTCCTTCGGGAGCCGCTTCTTCATTTTCTCGCCCTCGGTGGCCTGATCTTTGCGCTCTATGCGGCCGTGTCTGATCCGGCGCCAGCGCCGGCCAACACGATCGTGATTGGGCCCGAACGCATTGATCAACTGTCGAAAGGCTACCAGGCGGTGTGGCGGCGCCCGCCATCTGCTGAGGAGTTGCGCGGAATCATTGACGACGCGATTCGCGAAGAAGTCTACTACCGTGAGGCACTGGCGCTTGGCCTCGATACCAACGATACGATTATCCGACGGCGCTTGCGGCAAAAGATGGAATTTCTGACAGACTTCGGCGCCGAGCTCCTGACACCAGTCGCCGGCGAACTCGAGGCCCATTTACTCGCGAACGAAGCGACGTTTCGGCTTGGCGCGCGCCTAGCCTTTGAACAGGTCTATCTGGGAGAGAAACCGGATCCGAATAACACGGAAAGATTGCTGAGTGAATTGCAAGCTGGCTCGGTCGCCGAACCCACCCGCTTGGGAGAGCACAGCCTGTTGCCGGCGCGACTCGGGTTTTCTTCCCCGGAGGCGATTGACAGTGTGTTCGGCTCGAATTTCTTCGAGCGTCTGGCGAAACTACCGCAGGGGATGTGGGCAGGTCCTGTGGCGTCGGGATACGGCTTCCACCTCGCTCGAATCAGTGAAAGCGCAGCTTCCAGCATGCCCCGGTTGGAAGAAATCCGCGAGATCGTTCTGCGCGACTGGAAAGAGACGAAAGCGCAGGAACTCCGCGAGCTCCACTACGCCCGGCTGCGTGAACGTTATGTCGTCGATATTCGCTACGCCGAGAACAGGACTCCGGACAGCCAATGATTGCGCGCGCGGGCCGGCTAGCGCTCGTATTGATCATCACCCTTGCGGGCGTGCTCGGCTTCAGTGCGACGGCTCTGGGTCACGCGCTTCAGCCTGGGTATCTCGAACTTCGCCTGATCGATCGAGACCTTTACGCTGTACTGTGGAAGGTACCGGCGACCAACGGGCGCCCGTTGGCAATCTCCGCCCAACTACCAGAGAGCTGCGATCCGAGAACGCCCGGTGCGTCCAACTGGGACGGCATGGCTCATGTCACCCGCTGGACCGCGAAGTGCCCAGGCGGACTCGAAGGAGGCGTGATCCACATTGAAGGGCTCGATCGAACCTCGACAGACGTGCTGGTGCGCTTCGATTTCAGCGATGGTGAAAATCATGCGCATCGCCTGACCGCAAGCGATCCTTCCTTCACCGTTCCAATCCAGCCGGGCCGCCTCGACGTTGTGCAGACTTACTCCCTGCTCGGCGTCAAACACATTCTACTTGGCATCGATCACCTGCTGTTCGTTCTCGCGCTGCTGCTTCTCGTCAAGGGCACGCTGAGAATCATCGCAACCGTCACCGCTTTCACACTCGCCCACAGCCTCACCCTGGCCGGCGCTACGCTGGGTTTTGTCCACATGCCGGGGCCTCCCATCGAAGCCGTCATCGCGTTGAGCATCGTGTTCGTGGCGGCGGAGATCATTCACGGCCGGCGGGGCAACCCGGGACTGACGGAACGCTATCCCTGGCTTGTGGCATTCACCTTTGGCCTGCTGCACGGCTTTGGTTTTGCCAGTGCGCTTACCGAAGTGGGCCTGCCACAATCGTCAATCCCGATCGCGCTGCTGTTCTTCAACGTTGGCGTCGAAATCGGCCAACTTCTTTTCATCGCCTGCATGTTCGCGCTGTTCGCGTTGACTGCTCGGATCACGCGGCGCATCGAGCTGCTGCAACAGGACCGGCCCTGGGGGATCTGGGCCAGGGCGTTGCCCCCCTATGCGATCGGCAGCCTTGCCGTTTTCTGGCTCATTCAGCGCATCGCCGCTTTTTGAACATATGCCGAGGTCACCGCCGAGCCAACGAAAGCAGCGGGCGGTTTTTCACTTCAACCCGCACGAACCATGCCGAAGAAACGGTAGAGGGAAATGGTTCGGTGATCCGATGCGCAACGCTCACAGGGGCAAGTCCGCTAAGTGCGCGAAAACAAATGGTGACCCGGGCGCGATCCGCGTGGCTTCGCCAGAGGGCTGAATCGCGCCCCTCTTAGATAGGTAGCAGTGACTTTGACGATCGCTCTGCAATGCGAAGGAAATTGTGGTAACCCGGGCGCGATCCGAACGCGCGACCCCCAGCTTCGGAGATCTACGCGCGAAATCCTGAAATCATTAACAAATTCAGATAGTTACAGTATTTTTCAAGTTGGCTTGGTGGCGGCTGGAGACCGCCTGAGTAGGCTGGAGGGGGGTGAATGGTGCGCCCCAGTTGGCTTTTTACCACTTTTGATCCGGACCAGATATTTCGGGCTAGGTCAAGCTGGTGAGCGACTTCAAAGGATCCAACGTGGCTTCCACGTAATCCCGTAGGTGCGGGCGGATAGCCAGCCGCTGCCTCGCCCGCTCGTTCAAGCGCGAGGATCTTGTCGGCAAGCGCGCGTCCAGGAATCATGGTGCCCACGGCGAGCGCTCCGATTCCGTTCAGGACGTCTCTGCGTGAGATCGGACGATCCATTCCCAGATCACGGTCCTCTCGATTCGCCATTGCTCCCTTCTCCGGTCTCTCGAAATCGTTCACGTCGTCGTTCCCTGCCAGCTTTACGTTTTTACCGCGCCGAGGGTTACCTGTCGTGGGCGCAGATTACGCAAATTTTCGCCTCGCGTCTGGGCCACTAGGAGGCGACTCTCCTCACAGATGCTTCAGCCAGGCGATGCCAACCGAAACGACCACCAGTGGTCAGGCCGCGGCGAGGGCGAACCGTTCGCTGGGTCGTCCCCCCGAAGCGCCGCCATCTTCAATGCTCTGGCTCGCCAAGCAACATCCAGTTCGCTGCCGTCGGTCACCCGAGCGAGTGACACCGGATAAATGGATTCGCCGATACGGATACGCCCTCGGCGCGATTCGAGTGCGATCGTCGACCAATGCTTGCCCTCGCATCGCGCGCAGCTGATGTACAAAAGTTCATTGGTCGACATGCAATTGAGCGTCACCGAATGCGGAATCAACGATGGCACCTCGAGCTGACAGAGCCCGACATCGTTGGCGAAAGTCCAATCTTCCACTGCTGCTTTTTCGACGTCGCCCGACAACCACGCACCCGGAACGTCATCGCACGGACATTGCGTAAGCCAGTAGCCGGTCGCCGACACAGCGGCCAGTAGTAGGATGCCTATCACAAGAGATTTCATCGGGTTTCCTCCGAATCGTTGATAAAAAAAATTAGCTGAGGATAGGCAATCGAAGCTGCGTCTTCGGTAGTTTAGGCAATTGAAGCTGTGTTTTCGGTAATGTCCAATAACCCAGGATTCTGTTAAATAGCGAGGCAACCCCGTGAGGATCCAAACCCCAATGTTTTGATGACAATGGCTGTTCACCATGTTAAGAAGGGGCGCCGCAAGTGGGACTGAAATCTAACGCAGAGAACTTCGAAGTATCTCGTGAATTAGAGAATCACTGATGATGATATCGA
>JAPULJ010000545.1 GCA_027295145.1 Alphaproteobacteria bacterium
CTTCATTCTCCAACTTTTGAATGCGCCGCCAACACGGGGTCGGCGACAGGCCGACGCGCCCCGCGATTTCGGCCAGCGACAGGGTTGCGTCTTCCTGGAGGCACCGAAGAATTTTACGATCTGCGTCATCCATAGACTAAATTCCTACTAAATTGTAATTTCTTGGATATCATTTCTATAATACTGGCAATACCCGCGAAATTTCGCAAGCACTTTTTTATCATTCCACGCTAGTATCGGTGCTTGGACAATGGGTATTGACGGGAGTTCCATTGAGATGTTGAAGCGAGCGTTCACGCACCATCCCGCCTCGGTCAACGAGACCTATGGGCAGCATCTCTGCGTTGCAAGCTGGTTCGGCACGAAGATGGTGGGTGCGGGTCTAGCCTGCCTGATCCACGCGGTATTTCCGTTCCTATTTGTCAACACGGGTAGTGCGACGATCACCCGATTGCACTTCCATATGACGAACCGCTCGGGGCCTCTGACCGCGCCGCCCCTGACCGCGCCGCCGGTGAGCGAGAACACCGCCCCGTCGCCGATGGTCGATCCAAGCCCGCACCAAGGATAGTCGAGACCCCCAACCGGGGCTTCACGACGTAGACCAGACTAAGCGCCGGGCTCAGCGAACCGCGCTCATTTCCGGCTTGTTTAAGCGGGCGACGCGCAACTATTTGCAGGTGTACGACTGATTAAAAGCTGATTTTTTAGAGCTGATCACATTGCGCGCGAACAATACGGTCTTGCGGCCAGGACCGTAGAGCGGCCCTTTTGTATGGGCGAACTTCCGATATACGACAGGCGCCGATATGCTGCCTGAACGATTTTTCCCCGACCAAGTAAATCGCCGGTCGTAACTTTCGGCGTAAACATAGAATATCCGGCTGGTCGCTCTAATATTCCACGATTTGGTTCGTCCGTTCAGGATCCGCTGCCAGCCTCGCGTGATCCACGCCCCGTTCGCCTGTCTGTAGCGATAGACGACGTTGATGCTCTTGTAGCATTTGTTGATAATCGCGATCCTAAGCTGGACAGCCGCCCCGCGCGATGCACGCTGTGCTGCCTTACGTCGGACATCTTCCGCTGCCTTGCGCCGGGCATCCGCCGCTGCCTTGCGCCTATCATCCACCGCTGCCTTGCGCCGGGCATCCACCGCTGCCTTGCGCCTATCATCCACCGCTGCCTTGCGCCGGGCATCCACCGCTGCCTTGCGCCGGGCATCTTCCGCTGCCTTGCGTCGTGCGGCTTCTTCCTTTTTACGCTGCGCCTCCGCTCTCACCCTTCGCTGTTCTATTTCAGCCGCTATACGACGCGCCTCCTCGGCGGCCTTTTGCCTCACCTCCTCGGCCTTTTTTTGCTCGGCTGCCTTGCGCTCAGCGCTAAGGCGGGCGGCTATTTCCAGCCTCTCGGTTTCCCGTGCATCGTATAGATACCACCCGCCGGCTACAGCGGCGGAAATCACAAGCGCAATGCCACCGCCGATCAGCCAGGGGGCAGCGCCGCGACGGCTTTTTTCCGTCGGGCGTATTTGCGTCGACTCCTCATCCGGGGCTTGCGGGAGATCTGTCGCCGACTGGCTGCTGGCAACGATAGTTGCGGAAGGTGTCTGCCCCTGAAGCGCCGTCAGCCAGGCATCCACGGATTGCGGCCGATCCTCTGCGTCCATAACCAACGCCCAATCGATCGCCTCAAGGAAAGCGACGTCCGCATTCCCTCGTCCGGCAACGACAGCGGGCGTGTACGGATCGTTGGCGACCCGTTGCACCGCGTCGGGAGGACGCTTGCCCGTGAGGGCTTTGTAGGCGGTAGCCGCCAACGCGTAGAGATCACTATAAGCCCCTTGTTTACCGTGGATCGAATACTGCTCCATCGGCGCGTAGCCGGTGCTGACAATAGCGGTAATGCTGCGGCTGCGTTCGCCGATGGCCTGGCGCGCCGCGCCAAAATCGATGAGCACTGGCGATCCGTCACGCCGGACATAGATGTTTGCAGGCTTGATATCGCGGTGCAGGAAGCCGGCCATATGGACCCGGCTGAGACCGTCGAGCAATGGAAAGAGAATTTCCTTGACTTCGGTTTCCGTCAGCGTGTGGTCGCGCTCGAGGATTTCGAACAGGCTATCGCCCTCCTCATACTCCATGACCAAGTATGCGGTATTGTTCGCCTCCAAAAGCCGGTGCACGGCAACGATATTGGGATGGCGAAAACTGACCAGCGTGCGGGCTTCGTCGCGAAACCGTTCGAGCCCGTACTCATAGTCTTCCAAATCGGAGCTGCTGACTGGATGAACGGTGATCCCGCCATTGCCGCGAACAGCGATATCGCGGGGTAAAAACTCCTTGATCGCTACCTTGCGCTTCAGAGTTTTTTCGTGGGCGAGATAGGTAATCCCGAAACCGCCGGCACCCAGTACCCGCTCGAACATATACTCTTCGAGCTGGTAGCCGCTGGGGAGTGCGTTCCGATGCTCGCTCGCCATCGCACAATACCCGTTGAGCCTTCCGGCCGCATCGCTCTGGGGCGATGCACGTTGACTTAAAGCTATCGGGCAAGCCTGATCAGGGCAAGAGAGGCGAGTGGTATAAGCTGTGATGCGCGGCTGCTTCGCCCAATCAAACCGTATCCAGTTGCTAAGAACGTGCTCTAGCTACCGGTGGCCATCACTTTCTTCACGGTGCCAGCGAGCTGATTGAGGCTGAAGGGTTTCGGCAGAAAATGTATATCCGCGGACTGGTCGAGCTTCTTGCGGAAAGCATCTTCGGCATAACCGGAAATACAGATAACCTTGATATCCGGTCGCTGCTCGCGCACTTCGCGGATCAGCCTTGGGCCATCCATTTCGGGCATGACGACATCAGTTATCAACAGATCGATCTCGCCGCCCTCGTTGCCGAGGACGCTCATCGCTGCTTCTCCGCTCTTGGCTTCCAGAACGGTATAGCCTTTATTTCGTAGCGCCCTCGCGCTGAACACGCGTACGGCATCCTCGTCTTCGACCAGCAACACAGTCCCGACACCGGTAAGATCCGGAGACAATTCCCTTTCCTGGTGTTCCTCTTCCTGGGTATCGTCGTTTTCCTGAGAAGTATGGCGGGGCAGGAATACGCTAAACCGAGAGCCTTTGCTTGGTTCGCTGTCGACGAAGATGTAGCCGCCCGTCTGTTTGACAATGCCATAGACCGTCGACAAGCCAAGACCGGTTCCCGATCCAACTTCCTTGGTCGAGAAAAACGGCTCGAATATGCGCCCTTGGTTTTCCTTGGGGATACCGCACCCCTCGTCGATCACTTCGATCAGCACATAGTCGCCGGGATCGAGCATCTCATGCCCGTACCGTTCAGGCGCGTCTGGCGAGACGTTCTTGGTCTGGATCGTCACCTTGCCGCCGCCGGACATGGCGTCCCGGGCGTTGACCGCCAGATTGATGATGACCTGTTCGAGTTGGCCCTGATCGCAACGGACCGGGCCCAGGTCTCGGCCGTGAATCATCTTCATTTCGATATTCTCACCAACCAGGCGCCGCAATAGATGGGCGAGTTCAGCCAGTACATCCGTGACGTTGAGAACCTTCGATTTGAGCGTCTGCTGGCGTGAGAAGGCGAGCAGTTGGCGAACGAGATTGGCCGCACGATTGGCATTTTGTTTGATCTGCATAATGTCGGCGAACGACTGCTCTCCGGCCTTGTGCCTCAACAGCAATAGATCGCAGAAGCCGATCATTGCGGTCAGCAGATTGTTGAAATCATGGGCGATGCCTCCGGCGAGTTGACCGACGGCCTGCATCTTTTGCGACTGGGCGAACTGGACCTCAAGATTTCGTTGGTCGGTGGTATCGAGGCAATGAGCGATGACCCCGGTCACACGGCCGGCCTGATCCTCGACCCGGTTCAGGTATAGCGCGACCACGCATTCGGCGTTCGATTCCGGGGTAACGTCAAAAGGCGCGTCGGGTTCATCACCCGCCACCACCTTGCCAAGACTGCTCAGCAACTCACCGCGCGCCTCGGCGCTGACCAGACCCGCCAAGTCATGGCCAACCACATCGGCCTCAGAGCGGGCGGCGAATTGTCGGCGGAAGCCCTTATTGCACTGATTGATCCGCCCATCGAGGTCGAGCAGCGCAATACCCACCGGCGCATCCTCGAAAAGGCGTTGGAATTTCTGCTCGGACTGTCGGAGCGCCTCCTCCATTTCGCGCTCGGGCGTGAGATCACGTACCACCGATCGCGTACGCAAGCCCCCGCGCTCGCTGGGTACCACGCTCTGACTGATGTGAGCCTGGTAAGTGCGTCCGTGAATTCCGCGCATGGCCACTTCGCCGGCACGCCGGTTGCCATCACCGCCAAAAGGATCGAAGGGCGCTGCGCCCTCTGCCCGGCCATCGACGATAAACTCGTGCAAATGTTGACGCCCCGAGATGATTTGCTCCGGTGTCGTGCCAAGCCACTCGGCCAAGGTGTGATTTACGAAAATGAACCGGCCGTTGCCGTCAACCGAATAGAAACCGACCGGTGCGTTTTCCAGGAAATCGACGAGCTTCTCCTGCTCCTCGCGAATTATCTGCTCCATTTCGCGCCGCGAGGTTGTGTCCTCGATACGCAACACGGCGTAATTTGGGAACCCGCGCAACGGCGTTGCCTCGATGCTTCGCCATTCGAGCCGGCCGGAAGGGTTGGGGATCTGTATCTCGGCTTGGCCGGGAGTGCCATCAGCGGCGAGCTGTTGCAGGCGGGCAAGTTCCTCTGCCCCCTCGGGGTTGTCCTTGAGCTGCGCCTGCATCGCCTCCAAGGGCGATCTATTTCCCGGCGCGAACATTTTTGTGAATGCCGAGTTGGCGTAGACCACCTTCCCTTCGGGCCCGACAATGACCCGCGGCGCGCGTAAGGATTCGTAAGCACCCAGAATTACTTCGAGAACTTCGCCCTCGGCTTGACGCATGCGCACGACCTGGACCAGAGCAGCGAGAAACACCGTTCCGGGAAGCGAGATCGCGATGAATGCCTGCCAAGCCGGAGACATGCCGGTGGCGTTCAATCTGAAGAGAAGAAACCCCGCCGAAGCGGCAACGGCAATCGTTGCCGCGCCGAATATCACCATCATCCCCCAACTCGAGCGCCGGCGGACACGGTCACCCATGACCGGTAAGCTTTCCGATTCGATTTCTTGCGCGACGTGCAGTAGGGGTTCGCTATTCATCGTTTATCCAAGTCCGGCTCTATTGCCCCGCACCTATTAGTTACAACGTTCTTGATAATTTCCAAGAACAAAGGCTCACCCCGGCATCATCTTTCCTTTGAGTTGGAAGATGTAGCTGATGATCTCTGCCACCGCTTTAAAATGCTCGGGCGGTATTTCGGCGTCGATGTCGACGCTTTCGAACAAGGCGCGGGCAAGCGGCGGATTTTCGACCAGTGGAATATCGTTCTCTTTTGCGACATCCCGGATTCGCTCGGCTACCGCGTCGACACCCTTGGCAAGAAGGCGCGGCGCCGACATCTCCTCGGGATCGTATTTCAGCGCGATTGCGAAATGCGTCGGGTTGGTAATCACGACGTCGGCTTCGGGAACCGACGCCATCATCCGACGGCGCGCGCGTTCGGTGCGGATCTGCCGCAGCCGCGCCTTGATCTGAGGATCGCCTTCGGTTTGTTTCATCTCGTCTTTGATCTCCTGGCGGCTCATGCGCTGCGATTTCAAGTGCTCGAACCTCTGATACAGGACATCGACGACGGCGATTACCGTCATGATCGAGAGGACGCCTATGAAAAGGCGCACCGCCAACGTAAGCAGGACACCCATGACGTCGCCGGTGGCCAAGGTCATGAGTCGCGGCAGGTTATCGAAAACAGGAGACAACAGAGCCGCCACGACGGAACCGACAATCGCCAGCTTGAATAGGCTTTTGAGAAACTCGGTCACCGACTTGAGAGAAAATAGCCGTTTTAATCCCTTTAAGATCGAAATCTTTGATAACTCGGGTTTGATGCGTTCGAAGGAAACGAGAAAACCCGTCTGAACGATGCTAGCGAGGATGGCGGCAATGATGAGGACAGCCATGAACGGCAGCATGGCCATAAGAACTTCGTTCAGAAGACCGGAAAGCGCGCTGCCAATGCCGGCACGGTCAACGATGATGAGATCGGGCTCGGTGACAAACCGCGATAGCGAGCCGACGATGTCCTTCGTCATGTCGGGCGCGAAAGCCATGAAGGCGACAGCGCCGGCGAGGATCAAGAACCAGTGATTGACTTCGCGCGAATTGGCGACCTGACCTTTTTTCCGCGCTTCCTCTAATTTGCGCGGTGTCGGTTCTTCGGTTTTTTGTGCGCTATCGTTATCCGCGGCCACCGTCTATCCTCCGGTGAACAGGGTTCGAATTTCGTTTTCGAAAACCCCGAGGAACCACATCATCGCCCCTGTCAGGGTCAAAGACAGCACCAGAAATCCGCCTGCAATTTGCATCGGCATGGCAATGAAGAAGACCTGTACTTGCGGAATTAGCCGATTGACCAGCCCTACCCCCAAAGAGAACAGAAGCCCGACGACGACAAAGGGGGCAGCGATCTGCATAGCCAGCACGAAAGAACGGCCGAGCAGGCGGGCGGCTGTTTCGGACATATCGCTGACGGGTAACGATGCGCCAACTTTGAACACTTGGTAGCTATCGATGATGCCAGCCAACATCAAATGATGCAGGTTGGTCACGAAGATCAACAAAACTCCGGTGGTCGATAGGAAGGCGCTGCTCAATGCGCTCTGCTGGGCCGAAGCGGGGTCGAAAACAAAAGCGTTGGCGAGGCTCGACTGATAGGCCAACACGGTGCCGGCCATCTGCAACGCGGAAACAAGGAAACGAACCGAGATGCCGATGAATA
>JAPULJ010000546.1 GCA_027295145.1 Alphaproteobacteria bacterium
GGTCCACCAGTTGGTGCGGTTTCGCCGCCGCCATCGTCGAGTGGGGCGCGGAGTCGGGAAGGGCGGCGCCGCGCGTGGTTCCCATTCCGACCGGCGCCTACCCCGCGGCCGCGGCCAGACCGGCGTACTCGGTCCTCGACAACGGCGCCATCGCCAAGGCCTTCGGGATCGCCCTGGCGGACTGGGAAAGCCAGCTCCGATTGTGCATGGCGGAATGACCTTCAAACGAGCCAGTCAAAGCGACTTTTTGGGGCGGAGGGCCTCGTTGGACCGACCGGCTTGGCGGGAACCGGTTTTCGACGCGGTTTCGGCGCTCACCCCCTCCGCCGATTTTTAACACATTGATTTTATTGGGTGATTTAGGCAAATTCAGAGATTGTAATATATAGGGTAATACATACGACAGAGGCTACCTCTTTGCCGTTTCGGACCTAGTTCGCGATAAGCTGGGCGATCATGAATTAGCACCGCCAGCGGATCGGGGATAAGCGGTCCTCCAAACTCGAATGTCGGCTTACCGGGGGAAAGCGGTCGTGATCGGATGCGTGGCCGAACCGCCGCTTGTAGCCAGGAACGGAAATGGTGGAGATCGGTCAGGTACCTAAGACATACAAAGGGGGCATACCTAATTCGATAGCCTTTGCCCTGCAGCAATCATGATGCCATTCGTCCCGTTGCCTGTAGCGTGAGCAAGGCTGAAATGTCATCTAAGCCGATGTTTGAGAACATAGGCAGCAAACAACGGGTCACGCAGCCACTCAGCAATTTCGCTTGGCGGGGCTTGATCCGTCGTCATCAGGAAATAGCGATCAGCGAATGTTATCAGACGCGTTTTTTTGCTGCTAACGGTCGGTACAATTTGGCTGGTGACATTTGCCTTAGTGGACAGGTAGCGTTCAAGCGCGTCCTGCCACGGCGGCATGGGTCCGAAAGCGGCGGAGACTTTCCCGTTGTCCAAAACGCTATAGCGCGGCCGAACGGCGCGCGTTGGATACTCTGCGCTAGTGCAAGGTGCCACGGTGGTATGGATCCCGGCGCGGCGAACGATTTCTCGTGCGAATTCGAACCAACTCGCTGAGCCAGTATTCACCACATGATAGAGGTCAGGGGCACAGCCGTCCATCAGCATGCGGAGGACTAAGCGCGCGACGTCGACGGCGGTGGTCGGGGACATGACCTGGTCGTCGACGACCCGGAGCACTTCCTTCTCCTGCCCGAGGCGGATTATGGTATCGACGAAGTTCTCAGACTTCCCGCTGGGCCCGGCTACCCCGAACAGCGAGGAGACTCGGAGGATAACGGCATCTTCACAGGTGCGGCGGGCCAGCGTTTCGCCCATTGCCTTGGAAGCCCCATAAACATTCACCGGTGAGGGCGGGTCCTCTTCGCGCAATGGCTGAGCGCGCGTGACATCGCCGCCGAACACGTAGTCCGTGCTGACATGGAAAAATCGCGCCCGCTTTGCAGCACATGCTCGTGCCATTGCATGCACCGCGTGGGCATTGACGGCAAAGGCCAGAGTCGCATTGTCCTCGACCTCGTCCGTCTTGTGGTAGCTGGTGCAATTGACAAGGGCGTCGAAGGCGAATTCGTCGAGGACACGCTCAACTGCCCCCGACACGCTCACGTCCAGCCGGTCGCGCGCCAGCGGAAGCAACTCGAAAGGCTCTCCAGCTTCCTCGTGCGCACTACGGATGTCGTGCCCGAGCTGGCCGTTGGGGCCTAGCAGCAGCACTCTCATATCTCAACGATGCCTCCATACATCTCGACCTCGCGGATAATGCCGTGCCAACGGACGAGTTCCTTGTACCACTCAAGGGTGATGGTCTGGGTCGTCTTGTCAATGGTTCCAGCTTCCAACGCCTCGCAGATCTCGGCTACGCCGTCCGCCGCAGTCTTTTCGGTGTGGTAGCCAAGTTCCTCGATCTTGTCGAATGCCACTCTATAACTCCGCTGGTCGGGATTGCCGTACCACTCGATCTCGATGTCCTTTGGGATGCAACGAGCAACTACCTGGCCCAAAGGGCCGATCTGGTAGGTATTGTCTGTGGAACCGACGTTGAAGATCTGCCCGTTTACCTTAGCCGAGTCGGTCTCAAGCATGAACATCAGCGCCCGGGCCGTGTCTTGTACGTGCACCATAGGCCGCCATTGTGTGCCATCCCGCATGAGGGGCAACCGACCAGTCTTCCAGGCGCCGTACGTCATGCCGTTAATGGCAAGGTCAAATCGCATACGCGGCGAAAGGCCGTAAACGGTCGCTTGGCGCAAGGCGACAACGCAGAATCTCTCGTCGGCAAGCGACAGCGTGCCCTGCTCAGCCATCTCGTTGGCGCGAGCGTACGTTGTAAGCGGGTTAGTTGGGCTGCTTTCATCGGAGATGAAGGCATTCTCCTGAAAGCCGTAAACGCTGCAAGAGGACGGCAGAATGTAGCGCTGCGCCCCAGTTTCCTTGGCAAGGCGGGCTGCCCGCACTCGCGAGTCGCAGTTGATGTGCAGCGTTGCCTCTTGAAACAACTCTCCCGACGGGTCGTTGGAGATAGAGACGAGGTCAATTACCGCATCGACGCCTTCGAAGTGCTCGGGCGCGAGCTTACGGCTGTCCTCGACCACGACCTCAAGCCGCTCGTGCTCCGGAAGGAATTGGCGTCCGAAGAAGAAGCGGTCAACCGCCCTCACCGCATACCCCTCATGGAGCAACATAGGAATGAGTGTGGTGCCAATATAGCCCCCTGCACCCGTTACAAGTACTCGTGTCATTTATGACCCCTCATAAATTTATCTCGCTCAGTCGGTCACGCGTAACCAAACCTAAGGTTCTAAGCTGCCGTCCATTGGAAAGGAGAGCGGCTGAGATCTTACTGCCTACTCCAATGGCGAGTTTATCGCCCTTTGTGTAGGTAATCCACGGCAACGTAGGGCGCAAGAATGGGGCGTACCTTGGCCTTGTCGAGATCACTGGATTTTAGTTCATGCTGGGTTGCTAATCAAACCGCGAATGTCTGGATAGAGAAGATCACGGGCGTCGCGGTAACGCGGGGTCTGAAGCGTAGACAACGGGTGGACGGGGGGTGTGATCGAATCACGAAATTAACTTGTCGTGGAGGCCGAGCTGGAACCCGCACCAGTGAAGGCAGCACGACCGTCATCGCTATGCCAGAGGGCGGTCGCCCCACCGGGGGCTTAGAGCAGGTCACGTCCATAAGGCTGTCATCGGAACCTAAGAGATCCAACAGCGTCCGCCGGTTGGTCACCGGCGGGGGCAAGCGGCAAGGGACGACCGGAGCCGCTCGCTGCATCGCTGTTGGAAGTCGGACCGACCCATACTACCGCTGAGATCATGGAAGGAAACGACATGAAGGAGGGAAGGGGTCGGCTGGAAGGGATCATGCAAGAGACGGCGAAGGGCCAGACACGGGGCTGGCAAACCTTGCTGCCCAATCTCGAGCGTGTGAATGCGGCGGCCAGACGCTCTGGCCAGACGCAGTTCACGGCCCTGCTGCATCACGTCGATGCCGCCGCGCTGATGAGAGCGTTCAAGCGGCAACCGCGCGCGGCCAGCCCAGGCGTCGATCGGGTAACCAATCGCGCCAATGTTCGTCGTTCATGGCGTCAAGGCGTTCGCCCAACTGACGCAAGTGGCCAAGAATCGGTTCAAGGGCCTTAATCGCCTCCCGAGGTCGCGTCTGATCCTCATGGAACACAGAATAACGTGCAGCCGCCCGAAAGCTGCCTATGGCGGTCTCGATCTCCGAACGAGCGCGCTCTTTGTCAAATGCCTTGCCCTTAGCGGCAGCGCGTAACGCTTCAATTGGGCTGAGGTAACCGGTAGTCATGAGTCTGCCCTTGTGCGCAGCATCGCAACCTTGCTCGAAGCACGGCGGCTCACGATAACGATCCAGATCACTGCCAAGACCACCAGGGTCGCTATTCTCAAAGGCTCAGTTCCTTGTATTCGATGCGCTCGACCACAGCCGCCAGGCGCGCAAGATCGGGGCCGCCACTGTAGACTCCATAGCTCATTGTCTTGATCTTGTGACCGGTCAGTCGGGCCGCGGCCAGCTCGGGCACTCCGGCATTTTCGAGCTTCGTTAAAACCGTGGTCCGCCAGTAATGGAATCCCAGCAACGGCTTATCGATACCGACCGCGCGACAGTG
>JAPULJ010000547.1 GCA_027295145.1 Alphaproteobacteria bacterium
CAGCCGTCCGAGAATTCGAGCTCCAACATTCCGCGCTTCGCTAATGCTGACAGGACGACGTCACGCTCCAAAGGCCGTTTTGTTGGCATGCGATACCTTCCAGACCTTTCCTTCGTTTGTCTATCTGATTCCGGTGATTATGCTCTTTGGCGTAACCGATACATCCGTACTGATCGCGGTTATCGTCTATGCCACTATTCCCGCTACCCGGTACACGGTGGAGGGACTTCGTAATGTACCTCCATCTTTGCAAGATGCCGGCTCAATGTCGGGCGTCAATCGTATGCAGAGATTGGTCAGCATTGAATTACCCCTTGCCTTCCCCCACATAATGCTGGGCATAAATCAAACCGTTGTTTTTGCACTATTTATGGTAATCATTGGCGCCATGATTGGTACCGATGATTTGGGGCAATACATTTTGAAATCCTTGTCGGATAAACATGGGATCGGCAACGGACTAATGCTTGGCCTGTGCGTTGCATTTATTGGTTTGGCAGTCGACCATCTAATCCATACGTGGGCGCGGGAACGGCGGCAATTACTTGGCTTGGATTGATTCCGAGTACCGCCATCTCAGGGGAGAATTGAAACAAAGTGAACAAATAGGGTATTCGCCTGACACTGCCGCACAACATAAGAAAAGCCTATGGTCGTTTCCATGGCGACTTCGCTTCCTCGCAGGTATCGATGATAGTCTATCACCAATGGCTTTTCTCAGGCACCTTCGGAAACCCCTGATATTCGGTTCATGACCTAGTTTGCCAATCGAACTCCCAAAAGTCCGCTTCGGGTCAGAAGCGGACACTGGGGCCTGTCTTGAATAGGACGTAGCGCAGCTTAGCGAACGACGCCCTGTTCGGTCATGTGCAGTTCGTTGAACTGGGCGTAACTGTTCGAAAACTCCTGGGGAATCTCGCCCGTCAACTTGCTAGAGGCGCTGCCCATCTCGGCGACCGTATATTCAAACCCGTTCGGCAAGACGATCTGTGCCCGGTGCTCCTCGCCCGTCACAGGGTTCCGGATGGGTTCGGCATCGGAGACGACCAGGCCCGGCACGCGGCCACGTGCCGTGCGCGCTTCCATGTCGGCCTCTAACTCGATCGGTGCGAAGACCGGATCGAGAACCGTCGAGCTCATGGCGTTGTAAACCGCATAATGAGTCCGGAGTTCGTCCGTGTCTTCGTTATAGACAATACGGCGTATGGCTTCGCGCTGCTTGTCGTTCGCCCCCTCCTCGATGATCAGCTGCTGGGTTCCGTTGCCCTCGTGCACGGCCCCGGGGAACTTGCCCACCATGACAAACCGGAGCCCATCGAGATTGGTATCCCCATAGTGGCCTTCGTCGATGCGCGCGAATAGGACGTATCTGCAATCTCCATATGTAGGAAGCGCGTTGAACTGGCAGGGGCAGCCATACGCGCAGTTGCAATTGCCATATTCGATGCCTTTGATCTTCCAAGCGACTTCAGCCATATTTTCGCCTTCCCATTTTGGTGGTTAGCGGCCTAATGCCGGCAATTGTGACTAGGTTTTTCCCGATAATTTCTCCCGATTACCTATGAACGTAGCAGACCAGCTGCACGGCTGACACGCCAATTCCTGGTTGTCAGCGCCACCGATTTTCCAATCTGCGCCTAACACCCAATTTCAGGCAGAAGCGATCTTAGTCCGTCGATGCTCCCGATGTCCGCTATGGGTCAAAAGCGGACATTGGCTAGTTCTCGGCCTGTCCGCCTTCAACCTCACATTCAGCCGGGTTGGGCTTCCACTCGGCCACCAGGCGCTCGGCTTGGGTGGCCGACGCAACCGAGGAAATTTGGCCTGGGATGCTTGGTTGCCCAACGTGGCCACGGGGGGCATATTCTTGTAGAGTTGGCTGAGGACTGTCCCTCACCAGCGGGTGGCAAGTGGAAGACATTTGGATGGCCCGCAAGTTGGTTGTGTTCGATGTCGACGGGACGCTCACGCGGTCCAATCACTGCGACGCGAACGCCTTCGTGGCGGCGGTCGAGGATGTGCTTGGCATCAAGGACATATGCCAGGATTGGTCGCTTTATCAAAATGTTACAGACAGTGGTATTCTTGATGAGTTGGTGAACAATGCGTTTGGGCGGTCACCAACAGATCACGAGCTGGCCGCGGTGCAGGATCGCTGCAAAGTCCTCCTAGAGGCGTACTTGGCCGAAGAGGAGTTGGAGCCAGTTGCCGGTGCACCCGAGCTTCTAGAGCGTCTGTCAGCCGATTCGTCGTGGGACGTTGCGTTCGCGACCGGTGCCTGGTTGGGAAGCACAGTCGCGAAGTTTCGCGCAGCGGGGCTTTCGCTCGATCTAGACAAGGGAGCATCCGCGGATGACGCAGTGCGGCGGGACGAAATCGTGACAACCGCGATCAAGAGGTGCGCTGAGAAGGCAGGCGGCATAGCGTTCGACCGGATCGTGTCCGTCGGAGACGGCGTCTGGGACGTAAAGACAGCCGCTGGGCTCGCGCTACCGTTCGTCGGGATTGGCGCCGAGACGGACGTTGGTCTGCTCCGACAGGCAGGTGCAAATCACGTCATAGAGAGCTTCACCGACGTGGAAGCAACACTGTTGCTCTTTGATCGAGCGCTTCCGCCGCGTAGCTCGAAAAAATCATGATTCTCATTTGCCCGGGGCGATGGCGTCACGAATCAGCTGCGCAGGAGCATCAGCTGGTCGCCATACCCGTCAGCGCTAGCAACAACATCGATGAGGCTTGGCCCATTGACCGCGAACGCTTCACTCAGGACCGGAGCGATATCATCGCCTGGTTCCACGCGCCAAGCCCGGCATCCCATCGCCCCGGCGCAGGCTGCCAGATCTGCGTTGGCATAGCGCACGCCCCGTGATTGGTATAGCTGGCGTTGCTGCTTGATATCGATGAGCGACAGTGCCGCATCATTGATAACGATGACGGTGAGTTGGCAGCCCCGCGCCACGGCAGTTATCAGCTCGGCCAGGCACATCATGATGCCGCCATCGCCGGTCACCGCGATCACATGCCGCGCGGGTTCTTCCAAAGCGGATGCAATGGCAGCGGGCAGCGCATAGCCCATGGTCGAGAGACCGTTGGATTTGAGCACACCGAAGGGCTCCTCCGCCGGCCAGGCCGCAAGCGTTGAAAACATGTGCGCGCCCGCATCGACCGTCAGCCGGGCACCTGCGGGTGCAGCCTGGGCCGCGGCCCTAATCGTGGTTTGCGCCGTGTGACCGGAGCCGCGCAGGACGAGCTTTTCCGAAATGGCGTGCCGCGCCGCATCGATCTACACGACCGTCCAATCGCTTGGGCTGAGCTCGGACGCAAGGGCGTTTGTGATCTTTGCCAGATCACCAATGACCCGGCAGGCAGGCTCGACAGCCAGCGGCGTCGCTTCCGCTGCACACAAATCCAGAACCGGGCTTTCATAGGGCCAGTGGCCGGGAATGATCTCGACCGGGTCAAGACCGAAGAGGAGGATGAGGTCGGCGGCGTGAATGATATCCGCTTCCGCGACCGCGCCGGTAAACGACCCGGCGAAGCCCGGGTGCGATGAGGGCAGGACGCCGCTCGCCTTGTAGCTTGTAAGCACAGGGCAGACGAGCGCGGACGCCATTTGCCTGAGGGCACCGGGCCCTTCCGCGTGCCGGGCTTCCAGCCCCGCGAGAATGATGGGTTTCCGGCTTGCCGCGAGCAGCGCTCCGGCTTTCTCAAGCATTGCGGCAGAGGGCGCGGGCGATTTCGGAGCAGGGGTGAGGGGCGTGGCGCCCGCCACCGGCGTCGAGGCGTCGCTGGCGGTCAGGTCAAGATGCACAGGGCCCCAGGGCCGCGTCATCGCGGTCTCGATGGCCTGCGCGAAATCTGCCGTGCCACTTTCTGGGCGCAAGCGGCCTTGGAGCTTTGTGATCGGGGCGTAAAGCGCATTCTGGTCAAGCGCTTGATGCGGTGTGGAAGCCGGGCCATCGGTGATCAGAATGACCGGAGATTTCTCCAGATATGCGTAAGCAATGCCGTTCACGGCGCTCGCCGCACCCGGGCCGACGCCGGTGAGGACGACGCCCGGTGTCCCCGTCATCTCGCCAGTGACCGCCGCCATGATGGCTGCGGCTGTCTCCGTGCGGGTCAGTATGAACTCAAGCCCGACGCGCCCGGCAGCCTCTATCAGTGCAAGGCTTGAACCGCCGCCGGGTATCCCGAACACGCGTTTGACGCCTAGGGCCTCGAGCTGACCGACGATAGCGGAGGCAAGGACAGGCGAGGCGGCCGCGGGGCGGTCCATCAGATGCCCTTATATTTCGCCATGGCTTGGGTGAAGCTCAGCCCGGCGCGGAGATCCTCCACCGCGGCGGCATCGTCGTGCGCGAGCTTCTCCGCCAATATTGTGATTTCTTCAGCGCGTCCACCAGGCAAGCACACCGCACCGGTTCCATCGGCGGCGATGATATCGCCGGGCGCTACCGCCACGCCGTCAATGATTACGTCCACATTGATCGCTTCGACCTTGAGCCGCAGCCGGCCGGTGGTCGGGGTCAGGTGGCGCGAGAACACGGGGAACTCGAACTCGATCATCTCCTCCAGATCGCGAACCGCGCCATCGACCATCAATCCGGCAACGCCTTTGAGCTTTGCCGCGAGGGAGGCCATGCCGCCCCATGTGGAGCATTCCGCCCCGCCCGCATCGACGACGATCACGTCGCCGGCCCGCGCGGCGTCGATCATGGCGCCGACCGCAAAATCATCCGACCTGTAGGTGCCTTGCGCGCCGGCGCTTTCTTTCACCGTGACCGCGGGTCCGGTAAAGCGGAAATTGGGGGCGACCGCCTTGATATGGGCTATGACGTGGTTATGGAGCCCGGCATCGTCCAGCGCATTGGCGAGCGTGCTGGTGGCCAGAAGCGAGAGGCGCCGGGTGAGATCCGCGGCCGGTCGATCAATGTCGTTTGGAGGCATTGGGACGATATTTCCCGGATAACCGTCACATCGACGCCGACAGTACCCAATTTCCACCGTCATCGGCAAAGTTTCACCTCCGCAGCCGTCTGATCCTTGGTATGACAGGTGGATTTCGGTGATTTGACCGTGTTCGCGAAGCCATCGGGTCCAGATTCTCGCCATCCAGACACACGTCTCCCATCGTTTTATACCTCGCCGTGGATTTCCTCGGCTTACGCCGGGGCGGGGTCTTGGCCGAAGATCATCGATCAGGCGCAGGATTTCCCGAAACAGATCGCGGCGCAATCGCCAACATCCCGCCCAAGGCCAATCGCCGCGCGCCGCCGCCCTTCGATGCCGAACTCTACAAACAACGCAACCTCATCGAGCGATTTTTCAATAAAATCAAACATTTCCGGCGCATCGCCACGCGCTATGAAAAGCCCCCTCAAACTATCTCGCCATGATCAAGCTCGCTTCAATCCGAATTTGGATGCGCGACAATGAGTCCATGGCCTAGCTGCCAGCGCTCCGGCGACCCGCAGCATCAGTAGCTTCGGCTTCTTCATCATGGCCGGCGATCCCCGCTCGGAACCCGGTTGTCGTCGGATCAGGTTTTGAGGAGGGACACCCGTCGGATTCCTCTTGTGCCCATCGCAGGTGGGGCCTGCGCGTACCTCGTGGTTCCACACCCAAGGAGTCCCTTCCCGCGCCTTCAGCTCGCGGGAAGGGACAACCTTCAGCCAAGAGAACCACGGCCCCGGGCTTAACGATCGCGACGAATCTGCCGATCGAACGAGTAGCTTTTACGCGCAACGGAACGTTTCGGCGTCGCCGCGCAGGGGTTGCCCGCACGGCACGGGTTGGCCGCCGCACAGGGGTTGGC
>JAPULJ010000548.1 GCA_027295145.1 Alphaproteobacteria bacterium
ACATTCATCGCCTTTAGTGTGGTCTTACCGACATTGCCGTCCTGTTCGAGCCCGTGGCGGTACTGGAAGCGCTTGACCGCGACGACCAGCGCCGGGGTATAGAAATTGGGCGTTGCCCCCTTGGCCTTGAGATCACCGACAATGCGCAAGCGTGCCTTGATCTGGGCGACACGCGGATCGCTCATGCCGGGCTTCAGCGTCGGTCCGGGCGCGACCGGCTGCCAGCCGCCGCGCGCAGCGATCGCGCGATAGTAAGCCATGGCTTTGAGCAGGCGCGCATATTGCGGCGTCCGCGGGGAAAGCGAGTCAACATAATTGGCAAAGTTCTTGGTCGTCGCGGCGGCCACCAGCAAGCGCTCGGGATCGGGGCGTACCGGGCGAATGTAGAGTCCCGGCACCCTCCGTGTGGGGTGGATGCGGCCGGCGTTAACATCGGCCGCATAGCGGGCGAAGGCGCGGCTCATGGAGACTTCCAATGCGGCGCGGTTGCCGGACGAGAACGTCTTGGCACCAGCGGCGAGGCTCGCGTATCCGTAATCCTCGGGCTCGAGCCCATGCTCGCCGGCTCGGCCCAGCCGGTCCAGGAAGAGCTTGGCCTTGGCCGTCCCCCCGCGGCTGGTGAACCAAATTGCGCGGAAATCCTGGCGGCTGTAGAAGCCGTTCAGGATCTGAGATTCGCCATCGAGGGCACCGGCGCGGGCGCCCTTCATCTTACCCGGATTGCGCAGCGTCGAGGTCTGCGAGCCGCCGATCCCAAGCTCGGCGCGCAGCGCTTTGGTGAAGGCCGCGTGTTCTTTGGCCACGACCGGCGCCGTCAGTAGGATTGCACCAGCAAGCGCCGTACCGGCGATAAGCGCGCGCTTGATCGATTGGTCTTTTCGCGTCATACGAAAAATCATCTTGTTTCCCCTGCTATCGGAGTGCGTCATCTGATTGAAGGAGCGACGACTCCTGTTTTGCTCTGTCTTACGCAATCATTGCGCCGGCAATCCACTGTTATTTTTTTTCTCAACACCTAAGTCGCCGTGAAGATAGGTTTGAGCGTGGTCAGAGTTCGGCCGTGCTAGTGCAGGAAGCGGACGAGACAAACCCCTCCCCAACGCGGTAAAAGATCAGCATAGGCACGCGCCACAGGATAACACGAACATGAATGCGAAAAGACAAAATAACAGGCGTAGCGGCGGGCAGGTGCTGATCAAGGCGCTCGAGGTGCACGGCGTCGATCTTGCCTTCGGAATCCCCGGGGAGAGCTACCTCGCCGTCCTCGACGCTCTCGTCGATTCGAGTGTCCGCTTGATCGTCTCGCGCCACGAGGGCGGCGCCGCAATGATGGCCGACGCCTACGGTAAGCTGACCGGCAAGTGCGGGATCGCCTTCGTCACCCGCGGCCCCGGCGCCACAAATGCCAGCCACGGGATCCACATCGCCGATCAGGATTCGACGCCGCTGATCCTCTTCGTCGGCCAGGTTGGGCGCGGCATGGTCGAGCGCGAAGCCTTCCAGGAGATCGACTACCGGCGAATGTTCTCATCGATGACAAAATGGGTCGCCCAGATCGACGATCCCGCCCGCATTCCCGAATATGTCAGCCACGCCTTCCATACCGCGCTGTCGGGGCGTCCGGGCCCCGTGGTCCTGGCGCTGCCCGAAGACATGCTGACACAAATGTGCGATGTCGCCGATACCGGCGCCTATCGGATCGCTGGCGCCGGACCGACGCCAGAAGCCCTGGCCGAGTTGCGCGAGATGTTGGAGAAGGCCCGTCGACCCTTCGTGATCGCCGGCGGCGGCGGCTGGGACGAGAATGCCGGCACAGCGCTCGCTGAATACGCCGAAGCCAACAGGCTTCCGGTCGGTTGTTCCTTCCGCTGCCAGTCCCTGATGGACAACCGCCACCCCAACTACGCCGGCCATGTCGGTATCGGCATCAACCCCAAGCTCGCCGAGCGCATCAAGTCGGCCGACTTGCTGATCGTCATCGGCGCGCGGTTAGGGGAGATGACCACCGGCGGCTATACGCTGATCGATATTCCCCGGCCCCGGCAAAAATTGGTCCATGTCCATCCCGGCGCCGAAGAACTCGGCCGGGTCTACCAGGCCGACCTGCCGATCAACGCCAGCGCCGGCGCGTTCCTGAACGCCTGCCTGGAACTCGAGCCGGTCGACGGCAGCTGGGCCGAGGAAACCAGGGTCGCCCATCAGGACTATCTCGATCACCGCGCCCCGACCACCATGCCTGGGACGCTGCAGTTGGGCGAGGTTGTGAATTGGTTGCGCGCCAACTTGCCCGACGAGACGATTATTGCCAACGGTGCCGGCAACTTCGCCATTTGGATGAACCGTTTCTTCGAGTATCGCGGCTTTCGTACCCAGCTTGCGCCGACCAACGGATCGATGGGTTATGGCCTTCCTGCCGCCATCGCAGCGAAACTGGTGCACCCCGAGCGGCCGGTCGTCTGTTTCGCCGGCGACGGAGATTTCCAAATGACCGGCAACGAGTTGGCAACGGCTGCGCAGTACCGGCTGCCGATCGTCGTGCTGATCGTCAATAACGGCCTCTACGGGACCATCCGCATGCACCAGGAGCGCGCCTATCCAGGCCGCACCATCGCCACAGATCTGGTCAATCCAGACTTCGTCAAGCTGGCCCAGGCCCATGGCGCCACCGGCGTCCGCGTTACCGAAACCAAGGACTTTCCCGGTGCCTTCGAAGCCGCGGTGAAGAGCGGCAAGCTGGCGGTGATCGAGCTATGCATCGATCCCGAGGCGATCACGCCCAACACCACGCTTTCGGAAATCCGCGAGGCTGCCCTAGACCGCGCCGGGAAGGAAAGGGCGCATGTCGGCAAGTAGCTTTGCAAATAGGCGACGGTCGATGGCCAAAGTTTGTGGCTTCTCGCAACGTGCAATTCGGGCTAACTTTGCCTGATGGTTCGCGCCGTTAAAAGAAGACAAACGAATAGAGCCCCCGCGTGATCTACTCGCTGACCCGGTTAATCCTAATCTGCGTTATCGCCTTCGCCGCCATAGCCGGCGCCGGGCTGCGCCTCGATATTCTATTTGTCGCCGGCAGCAGGATCCCGGACGGTGAGAAAATAAATGAGAAGAACACCGAAGATCGCGAGTTGTTCCTGTCGCTGATCCGCTATCGGGTAATCCAGCCGCGACCCGACGGCGGCCTCGACATGCTGGCGCCGGATTATTTCCTGGTTCAAGAGGCCGAAGGCAGAATCGGCAAACTCACCAAATCCCAATTAAGAGAGCGCAGGAGCCAGCGACGGTTGCACGGCATCCTCTACTTCGCGCCCGTAGGCGGTTTGGTTCGCGCGCAGGTTAAGCTGTGGAACGATACCCGCTACATGGCAGCGATCCGCGACAACCGCACGCGTCCGCCGGGCGATTACAACAACGACTGGACAGTCGAGAGCGCCAAGGGCCACCCCTTGCGCAGCGGTGATCTGGTGCCCGAAAATTTCGGCTTTATCCTCGACGGCCAACTCACCGCCGGCTATTCGGACTGGGCGGCGGTCTCGCGGCGCAACCAGACGGTAACCTTCCGCACCACCATACACCCGACCCGGACGAGCGTGCTGTCGGTGCAGATCGCCGGCAAGCCGGTATCCTGGACGCCGCGCGGCGCCAAGGTCACCCATCTCGACGGCAAGGAGCAGTTCGGCTGTGGCGAGGCCAAGGGCGGGCTCCTGCGATTCGCCCTTAAACCCACAGCTCAGCCGATTACCATCAGCATTACAGTCCAGCCCTCGGTCAATTGCGAGCGCAAGATCAACGGGCTGGCTATCCGCCAAGCCAAGGATGCGGTCGGCAAATACACCGCCTTCGACTGGCGGCCGATCAAGCGCTCGAGCGGAACCGTCAGTAGCTTCGTCATCACCACCCGCGACGGTGTTGCCCTCACCGATCCCGGCGGCAAGGGAACTCCGACACAAGCCGCTTACGATCTCGGTCTGGTCCCGCTGATCGGTTTCGGGCCGGCCGCCACCTTCAGTCTCGCCGGCATGATGGCGGCGAGCAAGCTGCCGCCGCAGGGCGTATCGGTCGCGCTGACCATCGACAGCAAGGTCCAGGCAGCGGCCCAGAAAGCGGTCTTCAAACAGATCAAGCGCATGGGGACCTCGGGCCGCTATGCCAAGAAGCGAAAGGCCGCCGTCGTCATACTCGACGCCGACACCGGCGCCATCGTCGCCGTCGCCAGCTATCCGGCGGTACCAGCTGGCGCCCGGCCCTGGGACTACGCCGCCTTCGGCGCGGCGTTCCCGCTTCGCGATCCCTCGACGGTGATCGCCTGGGGCATTATCGATCAGAACAATTCGCCGGGTTCGACCTTCAAGCCGGTCGTCGCGCTGTCGGTCATGCATACGATGACGGGCAGCGAAATTGAGAAGTTCAGCCGCGCCATCAAGGGGTTGGAACCGGGCGAGATCGGCAGCGTCATGGGGCTCCAGCCGGGCCAGAGTTCCTACGCGCCCACCGCCACCGGCACGAGATCCATCTCTAATTTCGGCCAAGGCGGGCTGGGGCCGTTCGGCAGCCGCTCGCGCAGCCCGGCATGCGTCAAAACGCCGCCTTCCTTCACCACGTTCGGGCTGCGCCAGGCGGTGCAATTTTCGGTCAATGTCTGGTTCGCACGGATATCGGTGATGCTCGACGAAAACCGCATCAAGAAGATCGTCGACGAACTCGTCGCATCGAAACGAAAAGGCCTTTTCCGGCTCGGCAAGTCCTCGCGGCTGATCGAGGCTGTCCGCTGGCTCGGCATCGACGACCGCGAGCGCATGAACCTGGCGACCAACCTGCCCCCAGGCGTAGTGCTGCAACGCTTCAATACCGGCCTCAGCGCGGATGTGCTGTTCCCGCAAATCGCCAAGCAAGCCTTCACCGATATCGAGATTTACGCAGTGCCCGGCGCGGTCCAAACACTTCGCCACATCTCGGCGTTGAACGGGATCGGCCAATCGGTCTCGGTCCATCCTCTGCACATGGCGCGCGCGGCGACGGCGGTCGCTTCGGGCAAACTCATCCTGCCATATATTTTCCATGCCTGGGGTGGACAGGAACTGGCGCCGCCCCCGTCGCGCAAACTCGGCGTCGACCCCGATCTGCTTCAGATTTTGCGCGAGGGCATGAAGGCGGTGCCGGAGATCAGCACCGCGGCCCGCGCCTTCGGGCCCACGGGCAAACTGAAGTGCCGCGCCTACGGCAAGACGGGCACGGCGGAAATAGTCAAGAAAACCGGCCAGCATTCCGCATGGTTCATCGGTTGGCGCGAGCCCAAGACCCCGCTCGGCCTGCGCGACAAGACGAAAGCCAGCGATCGCCGCTTGTCCTACGCCTGCATGGTCACTCACGGTTTCGGCGGTTTCCGGACCGGCGGTTCGAGCTGCGCTCCGATTGTAAAGGACATCCTGATGGCCATAGAGGCTGAGGACAAAGAGAAGGATAAGAAGAAAAAGAAAAAGCCCGCCAGCCGCCGCCGATCGAACTGATCCGTCCAACAATCATCCGCATCGATGTCGCTCCGACGCACCACCTATATTATCGGCGAGTATTTCGGCACGTTCCTGCCGCCAATCCTCGCCTACCTTCTGCTCGCGGTGTGGGCGGCGTTGATCTGGCAGGTCTCTGCACGGGCGCCAGCGGGCGCCTATCCGGCCGCCCTGACGATCAAGACCTCGAACGCGCCGATCATTGTTGGCTGGCGCGAGTTGGGCCAGCACCGGGGTCCGCGCTCGGCCGCCACCCGGCATCTTGAAATCGGCCGTGGCGGCGGAGAATGGTGGTTCAGCAACCGCGCCTACACCCGCCGTGTCGATATCAAAACCAGCCGTGTCAATTCGGTCTTCCTGCAGCGCTGGCGTCTGAAACGCGGCGATACCATTTCCTTCGATGGCCCAACCCTGACGGTCGCCGGCATCGGCCCCACACACATCACCTTCAAGCATGTGGAATCGGGCCGCGAAGTGACCTGGCGCGACAGCACCTTGACGCCCAAGGGTGAGAAGGTGACAAGGGTGTGCAAGGGTTGGGTTTCCCGCCAAGCCTATCATGCGCGCTGGACGCTCTACGATATCCTTATCGGCGGCAACGAAATCGCTCTGTTCGGCATCGGCGGCGGGGTCAATTGCATTGATCGCTGGAAGCTGCCCGAACTGCCCTCTGGCGCGGTCACGGTGCTCTGGCAACGCGATGGGTTCTGGCTCGCGCCGGCGGCGCGGCGATATGACGTTCTAATGTCGCGCATCGGCGGCAAGCGCCGCTCCTTCGCCGATCTGGCGCTGCCGGCCAAGGGCCCCGACGGAACCATCCAGAATATCATCCTCGGCCGCACCAAATACCGGGTCCGGGCGCGCGCCGGCGCTCTCACTCTGACACCCTCGCTGAACATCGATTTCTGGTCCGACGAGAGGGCGATCCCTTCGAGTTTCTCGCGCAAGAGCTGGATCGGCGCCGGCCGCGGGGTCTTCAAATGGGCATTTGCGCTGGGCTGGCGCATCCCCGGCGGTATCGTGCTGACTTTGCTCGCCATGGCCGGGTTGTGGTGGCTGTGGCAGCGCAGGCGCGAGCGCGCGATTTCGGCGCTTGTCTATACTTCGGCCGCCGTCGCGCCGGCGGTTTTCGGCGTATGGCTGACGATGCTTCTGCGCAGTGGACGTGGCTCGCCCGACGATCTTCTACTCATCGCCATGGTTTGGCTGGCCTGGTTCTGGGCCACCATCATGCTGGTCTGGTCACGCCGCCTCTTCGGACTTTCCGGCTTTTTGTGGGTCAGCGCGATCTTTTTCGCCGCCGCCGGCACTATGACGCTTCTGCAACTCGCCGCCGGGGCGGATAATTCGTGGTGGCTCGGTTTTGTGCGCAAGCACGCCGTCGTGCTGGCGCTCTTTGCCTGGGGCATCTGCCTGCTTACCGCAATCCCGATCAGCGTCTTCGAGAAGCTATGGCTGCGCCTGTTTACCCGCGAGGGCATTGCCTCCGCCGGCGCGCTGTTGATGGTCGGGCTGATGATCCTGCAGCTCATCGGCGGCAGCGAAGAAGGGATCGGTGGCATACAGCCGGTGGAGCTGATGAAATCGATGCTCGTCGTGCTGCTCGGTTATGCCGGCCTGCACGTCGCCGAAACCCGCCGGCGCGGCGCCCGCGCCTACCGGCGATCGCCGCTGCTCTTCATCTTGCCCTATTTGCGGTTCGTCGGCCTGATCCTTGTCGTGGTGATGATCATCGTCGTCGGCGTGCGCGATTTCTCGCCGATCGTGATCCTCGGCATCCTCATGATCGCCTGGTTCTGGAAACTCGGGAAGGTTGAAAAAGGTGAAAGTCTGGCGATCTACTGGCGCGCCATCCGGCCAATTGTGCTGTTGTTCATCGCTGGCTTCTTTTCGCTCGGCTACTGGATCTACAACAACCCCGAACAGCTCCCAACCAGCTTTCCCCAGCGCGACCGCATTCTCGTCTGGTCGGAGCCCGAGCGCTACCAGCATAGCGGCAGCCAGGTCCTAGCGGCGATGGAACACGTATCGATCGGCGGCTGGCGCGGCGCCGGCTCGTGGTACGGCTCGAACGGCTCGGTGCTCAACATCCCGGCGGTGCAGGACGATTTCATCACCGCCTTCTATCTGCACAAGTTCGGCGGCTTCGCCGGGCTGGTGCTGATCGGTTTCCAACTCGCCTTCCTGATCATCCTCTTCAGGCTCAGCCGACAGGTCCAGAACCGAACCGCCCGCGCCGACTTCCACGAGCAGAACGCCGGCATGGTGATGAGCTACACGATCTTCGGTTTGGCGGTGATGCAGGTGACCCACTGGACCATCGCCTGGGGTAATTCACTCGGGCTGCTGCCGGTAATGGGCCAACCGATGACCTGGATATCGGCCGGCAACAGCCATCTCCTCGGCTTCGCGCTGCTGACCCTGACGGTCGGCCTGATCACCTCATGGTTCTCCCGCGCGCGGATTTGAACGCTGCTTACACCCGGGCGTAATTCGGTCATAGATCTTCCTGTTCCGGCACCTGCCGACGCTTTGCTCTAATTGCGCCGCGCCGCCAGGAACGCTTTCAATCGGACCGGATCGTAAAGCGAAGTCGCCGCCGTGCGGCTTAGCGCCGCCGTCGCATCACGTCCGGCCACCAGGGACTTCGCCAGCGCCGAGCGGGCGCGCGTGAATGCTTTTTTCTCGGCGGCCCGCGCCACCAACTGCAGCAGCCGCGACCAGCGAACGAGGCGGCGGCGGGCTTGTGTGTGCCCGGCGCCCGGGAAGCGATCGTGGATGCGACCTATATCGCGCCGCACCGTGACAACGACGAGCCCGGCGAGTGTCGGTTCTTTGCGCTTCAACGTCAGCGCCAGAATCGCCACCGCGCTGCCCACCCGCGCCAGATCCGCTGCCAGGGTAATCGGCTCGTCGGCGCCTTCGGCCGCGCCCACCTCGTGCAGAAAGGCGACCAGCTCACCCCTCTGGCGCGGGGTGAGCACACGTCCGGCAATATTGGCGTAGTGCCCGGCCGCCTGATCGAGCCGCTCGAAGCGCCCGTCATGCATGAAGGGACCGCCGAGGGCGGCACCTAGGAGACTGGGGGTTTCGATCCGACCGCCGGTGCCGACATCGTGCGCTTTGCCATCGGTAAAGGCGCGCGCTGGCCGGTGGCACGAGGCGCAGCTTCGACCCCTGGCACCGGGCCAGGTCTTGGTGAACATGGCCTGCCCGCGCCGCGCCTGATCGGAAGCAGCGCGGGTCAGGCGCCCGGCCGGGTCGAGCAGCCGGTTGGGCACGGGCTTGAGCACGCGCAAATAGGCGATCAGCGCCCGCATTACCTTTGGCGCCGGCGGCTTGCCAGCGAATTCGTCGACGATGACGTGGCGGGTGATCGCCCGCAGCGTGGCGAAGCGTCCGCGATGGCCGTAGGGCGCGGTGGCCGCGATCCCACGTAAGCTGGGAATACGGATGGGGTTGAAACGGCCGTCGTCGTTGGCGCGGCGGAAAACCGCGCTGGTCAAATCGACGGTGCGCGGCTTGCTCGATAGCCCGGCCAGGAAGAAGCGGCGATTGGCGTCACCGCCGCCGTGGCAGGTCTCGCAGGTCATGCCGATGCGCCTGGCTTCCAACCCGAGCACGGTGGGAGCGCGAAAAACCACGGCACCGAGTCCCACCCAGAAACGCTCTTCGGCGTCTTTGGTTGAGCGTTGAAATTCCTTGGCCCGCCGCGTCAGCCCTGCGGTCAGGCTGCCCGGCCACGGTAGCCACCGGCTGCGCCGGGCAAAACTGTCGGTCTGCGCCAAAGCGCCCTGCACGGTGAGGCCCCAGGCAAACACCGCCGCCGTCACCAAGATATTGAGATGCCACCGAGGCATGGGCGAAGCTTAGCCGGCGGGGACATCGCGGGCAATCAGGTACGATGTCCCATAACGTGCGAGCCCTACTACTGCCAGCGTCGATTGAACCCACCGATCGGGCCGATCGTGCTGGGCCCTTTATAGCCGCGCAGGAACTTTTGAGATGTAATCTTGGCGGTGCAGGTGAGGCCGGTGCTCCAACCGGTTTTAACGTCGATAGGCCCGCTGTTCTGGCCCGGCTGCAGTGTAATCGGCAAATTGTAATACGCCGACTCGCCGTTATTGAGCCGCCAGTAAATCCGCGTGCCGACGGCCAGCGTGGAGCCGGTATTGTTGGTCAGCCGCACGATCGGATAGGTCCCGCCGCCACTTTCGTCCCAATCCTGCTCGACCGCGCAGAAGAGATAGCGCTTTTGCGGGATCATGTACCGCCGCTGGCCGTTCCAGGGCCGAATCTGGCGTTTGATGCCGTTGCGGTTGCCGGCGTGAACGTCGCTCGGCAGGGAGAGGACGGTCAGCGTGCCAGCGAGGCCGGCGGCAACGAGTGCTGCCGAAAGCAATGAGGGTTTCAAACCAATCATCTGGTGATCTCCGTTTTTGAATGCCTCCCAGCCCGCTGGCCGGGATCGACATCACCGAACCTGCCAAGGGTCCCGTGGCAATCGCGATGACGGCTGTCACAGAATGGTTAATTCTTTTCCGCCGCTTCGGTTCATGGCGGTGGGCGGTAAGGCGCGCGCCCTTCGAGCAGATCGCGGTCCTCGGCATAGGCGCCAGCGAGGAAATCGGCGAGGGCGCGGACCCGCCCGGTGCGCCGCAAATCGGCATGGGTCAGCAGCCACAGACCGGTAGCCATTGCCGGGTCGGGCGGCAGAACCCGCACCGGTTCGGCCTCCGCATCGCCCATATGGCACGGCAGAGGCGCCAGGCCGAGCCCGGCGCGCACGCACGCAAGCTGGCCGGTCAGAGCATCGCAACGTGCGACGATCCGCCTCTACAACCATCCGGGGGCTCGCCACGAGCCTCAGGCTCGACCACATAAAGCGGCACTACTACGACAACCTCGGCGGGCTGGTGAATCCTTCGATCGTCCCGATCGGCCCGGCCATCGATTTCAGTGCGGACCCCGCTGACGCCTGATCCGGCGTTGCTTAATCCGACCCATGCTTGATCGGTTGGGGCGCGTCAGCGCATAGTGCAGTGCTGTTCGACAAGCTAGGCGGGGCCCATGGATTCAATCTATTTCTCCGAAGAACTCGACATTCTGCGCCAACAGATCCGGCGCTTCGTCAAGGAAGAAGTCATTCCCAACGGAGATGAATGGGAGCGCCAAGGCAAGATCCCGCGCGATGCCATCAAGCGCATGGGCGAACTCGGTTTCCTCGGCATTCGCTATCCGGAGAAGTATGGCGGCGCCAACCTCGATACCCTGGGCTCGCTGGTATTGGCCGAGGAGCTTGGGCGCTCGTCCTTCGGCGGTTTCACGGTGACCGTGTTGGTCCACACCGACATGGCCTCGCCCCACCTCGCCCGCTACGGCACCGAGGAGCAGAAGGAAAAGTACCTGCCCGGCATCATCAAAGGCGACATCCTGACTGCCATCGCTGTTACCGAGCCCGATACCGGCTCGGACGTGGCAAGCTTGCGGACCAAGGCTGTGCGTTCGGGCAACGGCTGGGTACTCAACGGCGCCAAGACTTACATCACCAATGGTGTTCATGCCGACTTATTGTTCGTCGCCGCGCGCACCGATCCCGACGCCAAGGGCAGCCGGGGGATATCGATGTTCGCTATCGAGCGCGACACGCCCGGCTTCAAGGTGGCGAATAAACTGGAGAAGATGGGCTGGTGTTCCTCCGACACCGCCGAGCTCGTCTTCGAGGATGCCAAGCTGCCGGCCGACGCCCTGATCGGCGAGGAGAACAGGGGCTTTTACGCGGTCATGGAGAATTTCCAGAACGAGCGCATGGTCACCGGCGCAATGGCCATGTCCGAGGCTGAAACGGCGATCGAGATTACCCTCGAATACGTCCAGAACCGCAAGACTTTTGGTGGCACCCTGTGGGACAAGCAGGTGATCCGCCAGCGCCTGGCGATGCTGGCTTCCAAAGTCGAGGCCGGCCGCCAGTTGGTCCACCGCGCCGCCTGGCTCGATGCCCAAGGGCGCGACAGCATCAAGGAAGTCTCGATGGTCAAGGCTTTCTGCGGCGAGTTGGTCAACGAGGTCATGTACACCTGCCAGCAGTTCCACGGCGGCTTTGGCTATATGCGCGAGTCGACGATCGAGCGCATGGTTCGCGACGCCCGCATCCTCGCCATCGGTGCCGGGGCAACCGAAATCATGCTCGAGGAAGTGGCCAAGCGGATGGAATCGTGAGCGCGGCAAGCACAGACAGCACAGACAAAAAGGCCGATGCCTGCGCCAAATGCGGCGAAGCCAACCCCGTCGCCGGGCATATCGTGTGGACCGGGCCGATCCGCTTCAAGGCCGATGGCACTTCGCAATTTCGGCGCGGCACCCGGGTTCGCGCGCACGCCTGCCAAGCCTGCGGCCATATCACATTGTCGCTCGAATCCCGGTAGGAGGCATGCGCAGAGCTGCGCCGCCGACCTCCAATAGTACGGCTGCACGGCGGCCGCCGGGTTCGTCGAATGGGTCGATGGCGACCTCCATGCAATCAAGTTGGTCGCGCTCAAACTGGCCGAGGGAGAAAAGCCGCAAGGCGCCCACATCGCCAGGATCTACCGCGGCGCCACCGACATTCGCGACCAAGGCACGGTCTGCAGCTACCCCTTGGTGACCAAGGTCGCCGGCCTCTTATGCAATTTCGTCGATCGGGCCGAGCACCTCGACGAGCGCGAGATCGATCTCGTCGTGGCCCATGTCGACACCCTGCTGACCATCGTCGCTGGGCAGATCAACAACGACCATAGCGAGTTGGCCCAAAAGCTCGTCTCCGACCTCGAAACCGCCGGCGCCAAACTGCGCGGCGGCCTGGTCAAAGAAATACCTGACGCTTGA
>JAPULJ010000549.1 GCA_027295145.1 Alphaproteobacteria bacterium
ACCCCCTCGCGGGCGCCTTCGAGCGCCTTTGCCATTTCATCCAGAATGTGCATCCGGCCGTCGCGCGCCTGATCGAGCGCAGTGGCCATGATATCCTCGGTGATCGAGGTGATCTTGATGTCCATCTGCAGGGAGGTGATGCCCTTATCGGTTCCGGCGACCTTGAAGTCCATGTCGCCCAGATGGTCCTCGTCCCCGAGGATGTCTGAAAGGATTGCGACCCCGTCATCCTCCTTGATCAGACCCATCGCGATACCGGCGACCGGGCGGGTCAGCGGCACCCCGGCATCCATCATCGACAACGAGCCGCCGCACACCGAGGCCATCGAGGAAGACCCGTTTGATTCGGTAATCTCGGAGACTACGCGGATCGTATAGGGGAAATCCTCCTTGCTCGGCATGACCGGGTGGAGAGCCCGCCAGGCCAGCTTGCCGTGGCCGATCTCGCGCCGGCCGGCCCCCATGAAGCGGCCGGCTTCGCCGACCGAATAAGGGGGGAAGTTGTAGTGCAGCATGAAGTGCTGCCGGAACTCACCCGCCAGCGCATCGATGATCTGCTCATCCTGGCCGGTCCCCAAGGTGGTGACGACCAGAGCCTGGGTCTCGCCGCGGGTAAACAGCGCGCTTCCGTGGGCGCGGGGCAAAACCCCGACTTCGGTGACGATCTTACGCACGGTCTTGGTGTCACGCCCGTCGATGCGCTTGCCGGTTTTGAGGATGTCGCGGCGAACGATGTCCTTCTCCAGCGCCTTGAAGGCGCCGGCGACGTGCGGCGATAGAGCCTCGTCCTCGGCGAACGCTTCGATCACCTCGGATTTCACCGCGCCGATCTTTTCCTGGCGCGTCTGCTTGACCGTCTCTTCGTAGGCTTTGCGGAGGTTTTTCTCGGCCATTTTCTTGACCTTCTTAGCCGCTTCATCGGCCTCGGGCGCCGGTTCGGGCTTGTACCAGGCCGGCTTGCCGGCTTCCTTGGCCAGCGCCTCGATCTCCTTGATTACCGGCTGGAACGCCTTGTACCCAAACATGACCGCGCCGAGCATGATCTCCTCTGACAGCTCGTTGGCCTCGGACTCGACCATCAGCACGCCTTCCTTGGTGCCAGCGACGACCAGATCGAGGCTCGAATTCGGCATATCGTCGAGCGCCGGGTTAAGCACGTACTCGCCGTCGATATAGCCGACGCGCGCGGCCCCGATTGGTCCGTGGAACGGCGCGCCCGAGATCGCCAGCGCCGCCGAAGTCCCGATCAGGGCGGCGATGTCCGGATCGTTTTCGAGGTCGTGGCTAAGAACGGTGCAGATGATCTGGGTTTCGTGCTTGAACCCGGGCGTGAAAAGCGGCCGGATTGGCCGATCGATCAGACGGCAGGTCAGGACTTCCTTCTCGCCCGGCCGGCCTTCGCGCTTGAAAAAGCCGCCGGGGATCTTCCCGGCGGCGAAGGTTTTTTCCTGGTAGTGAACGGTGAGCGGGAAAAAATCGAGCCCCGGCCTCGGCTTGCGCTCGGCAACCGCCGTCGCCAACACCGTTGTCTCGCCATAATTCACGAGCACGGCGCCGTCAGCCTGCCGGGCCATGCGCCCGGTTTCCAGGGTCAGTTTACGTCCGCCCCAATCTATCTCACGTTTCGTTACGTTAAACATCAGTTCTCTTCCTTCCTACCGCGCCCGACGCGATGTCTTTATCCAAGGGCCGGGCGCCCTATCCGGTCGTTGCCGATCCGCCGGGCCCCATGCCCGCCGGTTGCGAATCGGTACCGCTTCCGCGAATGGAAACGGTAATGCGCCGCGCCGCCGAAGGTCCCGATGACCTGATTCGGCGGGCTGCATGACGCTCTGCTTGGCAGCCGCATCGCGGCCGCCCTATCGGCGCAATCCCAATCGTTTGATGAGAGTCTGGTAACGGCTAACGTCCTTGCGTTTGAGGTAATCCAAGAGCCGCCGCCGCTGGCCGACCATGATCAACAGGCCGCGCCGCGAGTGAAAATCCTTCTTGTGGGTTCCCAGATGCCCGGTCAAATTGTTGATGCGTTCGCTTAAAATCGCAACCTGTACCTCGGGTGATCCGGTATCGTCTTTGGCAGTCCCGTATTCCTTAATGAGCGCGCCTTTGCGCTCAGCTGTAATCGACATCGGGTCTCTCCTTCTTGCAGCCTAGTGGTTCAGAACCCGCACGGGATGAACCTGCCGCCCTTCGAGTCGGGTGTATGCAACCAGCTTGCCATTCGACAAAGCGCAAAGAACCGCGCCATCGGCAAGATCTCGGATGCGTTCCTGATTAGCGGAGCGGATCACAGGTACGGGTTGGCCGGCTCGAAGCCGGCTTGCTTCGCTTTCGGTCACGGCCAGTGCCGGGATGTCGTCCAGCACGGTCTCAACCGCAAGCAAGTGCCCTAAGGCGGCGGCACTATGCCCGAGCGAAGCAATTTCTTCCAGCGGAATCGCCATTTCCTCATCAAAGGGACCGACCGCGGTACGCCGCAGTTCGGCGACATGGCCAACTGTCCCCAGCGCCCGGGCTAGATCGCGCGCCAGGGCCCTCATGTAGGTGCCTTTGCCGCAGGTAACAAGGAACACCGCGTGGTCTTCGTTCACTACCCTGTCAAGCGCGATGCTCTCGATGCGCACGGTCCGCGGTTCGAGCTTGGGATCGCCGTCGGCGCGGGCGATGTCATAGGCGCGCTTGCCGTCGATCTTGACCGCCGAGAACGCTGGCGGGACCTGCAATATCTCGCCGGTGAAGGCCGGCAGGGCGGCGCGGATCGCTGGTGCGTCGGGGCGCACTTCGCTCCGTGCGACAACCGCGCCCTCGGCGTCGTCGGTAGCGGTGGCGATCCCCCAGCGCAGGGTGAAGCGATAGGATTTTCTGGCATCGACCAGATAGGTGATGGTCTTGGTCGCCTCGCCGAGGGCCACCGGCAATACCCCGGTCGCCAGCGGATCGAGGGTGCCGGCATGGCCGGCCTTCATGGCATCGAGCGCGCGGCGAACCCGGGCCACTGCGTGGGCCGAGCTGATCCCGACGGGCTTATCGACAATCACCCAGCCGTTGATCTTCTGCCCCTTGCGTCTACGCGCCATTGCCGCCATCCTCGCCCGGCGCGCCATCGTTGATATCGCGCAGCAAGCCATCGATCCGCTTGGCCTCGGCAAAGCTCCGATCGAGCTCGAAGCGCAAGGAAGGCGTGAATTTCAGCGAAACTTCCCGCGCCAATTGCCCGCGCAAATAAGGAGTGGCGCGGCGCAATGCGGCAAGGACCGCAGGCTCTTCGCCGCCGCCGAGCGGCATAACATAGGCCGTCGCGCTCTTCAGGTCGGGGCCCGTCCGCACCTCGGTCACAGTGATCGGAATGCCCGCCAGATCAGGGTCGTGCAGATCACCGCGCATGAATATCCCGGCGAGAGCGTGGCGGATTTCCTCACCAACGCGGAGCTGACGCTGGCTTGGAGGGCGGGTGTTGTTGCGGGTCATTATTCGCCGTTCCCGGAAATTTACCCAGCCGCCTCGCGGCCGTCCTCGTCGGCGGACAAGACGAGGCTTTTCGATACGTCCTTACAGTGTCCGCTCGATCTCTTCGACCTCGTAACACTCGATGATGTCGCCTTCTTTGAGGTCGTGGTAATTCTCGAAGCCCATTCCGCATTCGGTGCCGTTCTTGACCTCACGGACCTCGTCCTTGAAGCGCTTGAGCGTCGAGAGCTTGCCTTCGTGGATGACGACTTCATCGCGTAGCAAGCGAACTTGCGCGCCCCGGCGGACACTACCGTCATTGACCATGCAGCCGGCGATGGTGCCGATCTTGCTGATATTGAAGACCTGACGAATTTCGGCGGTGCCGAGCATGGTTTCGCGCAGCTCCGGCGCCAGCAAGCCGGATAGCAGGGCTTTGATATCGTCGATCAGATCGTAGATGATCGAGTAGTAGCGGATATCGACGGCGTCGCGCTTGGCGAGTTCCCGCGCGTGCCTGTTGGCCCGCACATTGAACCCAATGACCATGCCCGAGGACGCCTCGGCCAGGGCGACGTCTGATTCGTTGATGCCGCCGACACCGGCGTGCAGAACGCGCACCGACACTTCATCGGTGGCCAGCTTTTCGACAGAGCCAAGCATCGCCTCGACCGAGCCCTGAACATCGCCCTTGACGACGAGGGCAAGCTGGCTGACTTCACCCTCTCCGAGGGCGGAGAACATCTGCTCGACCGTGCTGCGGCCACTGCTGCTGATAAGCTTGTCTCTGGCCTGGCGTTGGCGGTACTCGGAAATCTCGCGCGCCTGCGCTTCTTGTTCAACGACGGCGAATTCGTCGCCCGCGGCAGGAGTGGCGTTGAGGCCCAAGACTTCGACTGGCTGGCCAGGGCCCGATTCGGTAATCTTGTGGCCGCGATAGTCGGCCAAAGCTCGCACGCGGCCCCATTCTGCACCGGCGACGATGATATCGCCGATCCGCAGAGTGCCCCGGCCGATCAGCACCGTGGCCACGGCCCCGCGGCCCCGTTCGAGCCGTGCCTCGACCACGACGCCTTGCGCGGCACGGTCGGGATTGGCCTTCAATTCGAGTAGTTCGGCCTGCAGAATGATTGCTTCCTCGAGCTTGTCGAGGCCGGTTTTTTTAATTGCCGAGACTTCGATCGCGAGGGTTTCACCGCCCATCTTCTCGACCACGACCTCGTGATTGAGAAGGTCCTGATACACCTTATCGGGATTGGCGCCGGGCATATCCATCTTGTTGACCGCGACGATGATCGGCACTTCGGCTGCCTTTGCGTGGGCGATCGCCTCGATGGTTTGCGGCTGGACGCTGTCGTCGGCGGCGACAACCAGCACGACGATATCGGTGACGCTAGCCCCGCGCGCGCGCATCGAGGTGAAAGCTTCGTGACCGGGCGTGTCGAGGAAGGTAATGCGGGCACCTCCCGACATGACGATCTGGTAAGCCCCGATATGCTGGGTGATGCCGCCAGCCTCGCGCCCGGCGATGTCGGTCTCGCGCAGCGCGTCGAGCAGCGAGGTCTTGCCGTGGTCGACATGGCCCATCACGGTGACCACCGGCGGTCGTGGTTTCAAATTATCTTCGCGATCTACGCTGCTATCGATGCCAACCTCGACATCGGCTTCAGCGACGCGTTTGACCTTGTGCCCGAATTCGGTGACGATGAGTTCTGCGGTATCGGCATCGATGAGTTGATTGACGCTCGCCATGGTGCCGGCCTTCATCAGCCAGCGGACTACTTCGGAGCCGCGCTCCGCCATGCGGTTGGCGAGTTCCTGGACGGTTATCGATTCGGGGATGACCACTTCGCGGACGACCTTGCCATGCTCCTGCTGCAATTCGCGGGCGCGCAGTTTCTCGCGTTCGCGCTGGCGTTTGACTGATGCCAAGCTGCGCACGCGCTCCTCGCCTTCGCCCTGGGCCAACGCCTCGCTGATGGTGAGCTTGCCGGCACGGCGGCGCGGCTCCCCGCGCCTCGGCGAGGGCGTTGGGCGCTTGGCATCGGGCCGCCCACGCTTGGTTTTTGCCGCCGGGGAATCGTCTTCGACAACCGGCCTCCCGCCGGGAGCAGCCCGCTCGGCGGGGGTGAAGGTAACCGCCTGCGGGCCCTTTCCCTGGACCTCCCCGCCGGCCAATTGCTGGGCCGCGAGGGCGTCATCGCGGCGAGCCTCCTTAGGTTCGGCGATCTTCGCCGCCGACGGTGTCTCGGCCTCGCTCGGCTGCACTAGCGGCGGGGTGTCCAACGCATCGTGCAGCGCGCGCGCGCGCGCTGCCCGCTCGGCATCGGTGAGAGCCATCCCATCGCTCTCGGCCTTGTTGGCAACCGCCGCGGTCCCGGCCGGTTCTGTGATGGGTTCCGTTTGGGGTGTGGTTTGCTTGACCTCGGCCATGTGACCGCCGGAATCACGCGCAAAGGTCCGCTTTTTCTTGACCTCGACGGTAACGGTCTTTGATCGGCCATGCGAGAAGCTTTGGCGGACCTGACCGGTTGCGACCGTCTTCTTAAGCTCAAGCTTGCCCGGCCGGCTGAGGCTCAACGGCTTCTTGGCGTCGTTTTCGTTCGTGGTCTCGCTCATTCCCACTAAACCTTCCGGCAAATACGCATTTAGACTGCTCTGAAACCGGCCAAGCGCTTGGCTTCGCGTTCGAGCGCTCCGGCAAGCCGGCCCGGCGCAATGGCCATATGGACGATCCGCTCCCGGCCAATCGCGCTGCCCATTTCTTGCGTAGTGAGCGCGCGAACTGTCTGAAGGTCCCGGCCAATTCGTTCGAGTTCCTTTGCATCGCGACCCAAACTGTCGGCTGCGATGACGAGTATAGCTGCCTTGCCCGACCGCAACCAATCGCGCACTTGCGAGAACCCTGCGACCAACTGGCCCGCCCGATTGGCGAGCCCAAGCAGGCCGGTGCAGCGTTTGGCGAGCATGGCTTCGAGGCGATCGGCCAACGCTTCCGGGATAGTGACGGATCGCCGCGCGGCGCGGCCGAACAGCCGCTTGGTGCGCGCGGTCTCGACTATATCGCGCTGGGCTGTCAGCCACAAACCGCGGCCCGGCAGGCGCGCCGCCAAGTCGGGCGTTAACACACCGCTGGGATCGACAACGAAGCGGATCATCTCTGGCTTGGGCAATGATTCACGCGTCACGATACAGCGCCGAAACGGCACCGGAACGGCAGCGCTTTTGGGCCGGCGGGGCTTTCGTTCGGTCATGAGAGCCAACGTCATTCCGCATCGCCCTCGGTATTTTCCGATTTGGCCGTCGCCTTTTTGGCCTTGGCCGGCGCTTCCTTGGCTTCAGCCGTCTCGGCTTCGGCTGCGCCCTCCTCTGCATTTTCGCCTTCCGGTGTCTCGCCGGCGTCCTCACTTTCCTCGGCCGGTTCCTCATCGGGGAACCAGTGGGCGCGGGCAGCCATGATGATCGTGTCGGCCTCTTCCGCCGCCAACGGGCTGGGTGCGAGTAGGGCGCCCAACTCGTGGCTCCTAAGCTCGGGAAGCTCGTCGATCGTGCGCTCGGTCTCGCCTTCGAGGACCGCGAACCTCAGATCATCGCCGGTTAGATCGGCGAGGTTGTCCAGGGTTTTGATACCGTTCTCTCCGAGCCGGACCAGCATTGCCGTGGTCAGTCCCTCGATCTCGGCGATTGCGTCCTCGACGCCGAGCTTTTTGCGTTTCTTGGTCAGTTCGACGTCCTGTTCGGCGAGGAAGTTGCCTGCCCGCTGGCGCAGCTCCTTGACGAGATCATCTTCGAATCCCTCGATCGCGTACAAATCTTCCTCGGGCAAGAAGGCAATCTGATCAAGCGTCGTGAAGCCCTCGGTGACCAGGATATGTGCGATCATGTCGTCGATATCGAGAGTGTCGATAAAAAGTTGCGAGCGTTGGCGGAACTCCTCTTGGCGACGTTCGGATTCCTCGGCCTCGGTAAGGATGTCGATATGCCAGCCGGAAAGCTGCGAAGCCAGACGCACGTTCTGGCCGCGCCGGCCGATGGCCAGGCTGAGCTGCTCTTCGGGGACGATCACTTCCAGCGAGCCGGCATCTTCGTCGAGCACTACCTTCGAGACTTCAGCCGGCGCCAGCGCATTGACGACGAAGGCGGCGGAATCGGCCGACCAGGGGATGATGTCAATCTTCTCGCCCTGCAATTCGGCGACCACCGCCTGCACGCGGCTGCCCCGCATGCCGACGCAGGCACCCACCGGATCGATGCTCGGATCATTGGAGATAACGGCGATCTTGGCCCGCGAACCAGGGTCGCGGGCGACCGCCTTGATCTCGATGATGCTGTCGTAAATCTCGGGCACTTCCTGGGCGAACAGCTTGGCCATGAACTGGGGGTGGGTGCGCGACAGGAAGATCTGCGGTCCCCGCGTTTCCTCGCGCACATCGGCGATATAGGCGCGTACCCGGTCGCCCTGCCGGAAGTTTTCGCGCGGGATCAGATCCTCGCGCCGCAAGACCGCCTCGGCGCGCCCCAGATCGACCATGACATTGCCGAACTCGACCCGCTTGACGATGCCGTTGATGACCTCGCCGCCGCGATCCTTATACTCGGCGTATTGCCGGGTACGCTCCGCCTCGCGGACCTTCTGGACGATGACTTGCTTGGCTGTCTGGGCGGCGATACGGCCGAAATCGATCGGTGGCAGGGGGTCGACCAAAAAGTCGCCGAGCCCCAGTTTGGAATCGATCTCGCGCGCCTGCTGGGGCGTCATCTGGGCCGATTCGTTCTCGACCTCCTCGACGACTTCGCGGTAGCGGAAGATGCTGATTTCGCCCGACTGGCGATCGATCTGGGCGCGAATGTCAAGCTCGTGCCCGTACTTGGAGCGACCTGCTTTCTGGATCGCCTGCTCCATCGCCTCGAGCACTTCCTCGCGATCGATACTTTTCTCGCGGGCCACGGTGTCCGCCACCTGCAGCAGTTCGGGCCGCGCGTAGGCGCTGCTGATCCCAGTGTTCATTTCACTTGCTTCGGGCATTCGTCTAATCCTGTTTTTCCTGCGTTTTGCCGGTGCTGGCCGCGAGCAACTCGTCGGTCATCACCAGCTTGGCGCGGTCGATCATCTCGAACGGTACGACAGCGGTGATGCCGTCCACGGCAATTCGCACGCCGGCTTCACCGATGCCATCCAAGCGGCCGCGAAAACGACGCCGGCCATCGATCGGCGCGGTGGTCTCCAGACGCGCCTCGTATCCGGCGAAGCGCTCGAAATCCTTCTCCCTTACCAGCGGACGGTCGATGCCGGGTGAACTCACCTCAAGTGTGTAGGCGCCCGCGATCGGGTCCTCGACATCGAGAAGAGCCGAGACGAGGCGGCTGATCTCGGCGCAATGCTCGACGGTCATCTGCCCGCCGTCGATCCGCTCGCCCATAATTTGCAAGGTTTGTGGCTCGCCACCGCTAAGCTTCACGCGCACCAACTCGAACCCCCCCGCCTCAATCGAGGGGGCCACGATGGCGGCAATCCTTTGTGTCCGCTTGCTGCCCCGCAACCCTTACATTCCTTTCCACCAAACAGAACCGCGCAGCCAAATCACGGCGGCAGTGAAACGTCTTCAGGCAATAAAAAAAGCGGGCCTTCGGCCCACCCTTTGTTTTTGGCTCTACCGAATGACGCTCAACGGCGGCCCTATGGGATTTGCTTAACGCAAATATAGCCACTTTTTGGCCAACCGCAAGGGTTGGCGAAGCCATCGATAGATGGCGGGTCGGTTTCAGCGCGACTTAATCATCGCGCCCAGTTCAATGCACAGGCGCGCGCCGGCCGATCACAAGGACCGAACGCGCCGTCACATCAAGAAGCTCCATTAATCGGGCGCGGTCCCAATAATCCATTCCTGCGAAGTCGTTCCGCCACCCCTGGGGCAGGCGGGAAAGAGTTTCGCGGCCCTGGCCGAGCATTTCCAGGACATCAAGCCCTGCCTCTTCAGCGAGCTTCTGGACGTCGCGCACGTTGTAGACGTTTTCCAGTGGATGGCAGAAATGGTCGATCCAGGGGCCTGTCGGGTGGCGGTATTCGTCCGTCCAGGGAGGCGACCAGCTTTCGACCCGGCGGCGGCGGGCCTTGTAGAAAGCATCGCGAACCGCGCGCAGCGCCACGCGCGGCGAAAGATCGAGAAATCGCTTCAGTATCGAAGGCCGGCGATGCGCCACCAACTCCCGATAGAGAGCGAAGCGTCGGTCGATTGCGCTCAGGTCCGGCTCGACAATATCGAGGATCTCGCGGATAACAAATTTTCCGCGGTCGAGATCGCGGCCATAGAGATGCATGACGAGAAGACCGTCCGCAGTGAGGTGAGCCAACAGGTTACGCACTGCCCCTGGCGGGTCGGGCGTGTGGTGGACCGAGCCGAAAGTGCCAATCAGATCGAAGCGTCCATCGAACGGAAGAGGATCGAGGTAGCTGCCCTGGTGAAAGTCGATCGAAACCGAGTGCTTGTCGGCCAGGGCGCGGGCTATGGCCAGCGACGGCTCGCTGAGGTCGATTGCTGAAATCTGCCAATCGGGCTGCGCGAGTGCCACGCCGACGACGCTGTGCCCAGTGCCGCAGCCGGCATCGAGATAGTGAAACGCCCGCCCGCCGGTAATTTCGAGCCGCCGGCGCACAGGATCCAACCAGTGGCTAGGGTTCTTCGGTTTGGCGCCGAGGTCGGGATAGGGCGCGCGCTCGTAGAATCGGCTGACCCGGGCCTCGGCCTTTAGCGTAGGGCCGGTGCGGCTCCCGGTAATATCGGTTAGTCCAGGTTTGTTTGCTGGCTTCGACATTGTCGGCTGGTTCTCAATCCCTTATTGAGGGCGTTTGTTCCGATGATCCGGGTCAGCAAGCCCCTCGCGGGGTCGCGGACACTAACCCAGCAAGCGCGTGCGCACCAAGCTTGCGCCTATCCTTGGGTCGCTAGAGCAGATCTAGTCCCGGCATTCACCGTGGCCGGCGCGTCAGGCGCAGATAGGTTGCCGGCCGTCCTTGGCCAGCGGCTTTGCTCTCAAAGCGGGTCGCCGGCCAGTCCGCTGGCCGCTCGCGAAAATCCGCCGGCGTTCGCGCTGTCCATTCGAAATGCGGCGAGCGCAGGATATGTTCAAGCATCCAGCGTAAGTATCCGACATGATCGGTGGCCAGTCGAAGCTCGGCGCCGTCGCGTAAAATTCGGGAAAGCCGCACCAGTCCTTCCTCATCGATCAGCCTGCGTTTGTGGTGCCGTGCCTTTGGCCAAGGGTCGGCGAAAAGGGCGAAAGCGCGGTCGATCGAAGCCTCGGGCAGGGCGTCGATCACCTCGAACCCATCGCCATGTTGGATGCGGATATTTACCAGCCCTTCGCGTTCGATATGGGCCAACAGGGAGGCAATGCCGTTTTCGTAGACCTCGCAAGCAATCAGTCCGACCCCGGGATTGGCAGCCGCCTGCCAGGCGATATGTTCGCCAGCGCCAAAACCGATCTCCAGCCAGACCGATGAGGGGGCAAAGGGAAAGATTGATCGCGGATCGAGCGACCGGCCGGCCCCTGGCAATGCAATAGCGAGTTCAGGCAGACGCGACTGAAAGAGCTTCAGGCGGCCGACGCGCAATTTGCGCCCGCGTTTACGGCCGTAGCTGTGGGATCGGCGCGCCGGATCAGCCGCCGTTGATGGCGGCGCGCAGATCATCAGCGAGGTCGGTGCGCTCCCATGAAAAGCCGCCATCGGGGTCCGGGTCGCGTCCGAAATGCCCGTAGGCGGCGGTTCGGGCGTAGATCGGCCTGTTGAGACCGAGATGCTCGCGGATGCCGCGGGGGCTAAGATCCATCAATTCCTGCAGAGCACCGGACAGCTTGTTGTCATCGACCTGAGCGGTCCCTCCGGTATCGACATAGACCGAGAGCGGTTGGGACACGCCAATCGCATAGGCGAGCTGAATCGTGCACCAATCGGCGAGTTCTGCGGCGACGACATTCTTGGCCAGGTAGCGCGCGGCATAGGCGGCCGAGCGATCGACCTTAGTCGGATCTTTGCCCGAAAAGGCGCCGCCGCCATGGGGTGCCGCTCCGCCATAGGTATCGACGATGATCTTGCGCCCGGTGAGGCCGGCATCGCCGTCGGGACCGCCGATGACAAATCGCCCGGTCGGGTTGACGTAGAAATTCTCCTCGTCACACATCCAACCCTCGGGTAGGACATTTACAACGTGGGGACGCACTATTTCGCGCACCTGGTCCTGGTCGAGTTCGTCCGCATGCTGGGTAGAAACGACAATCGAAGCGGCACCGACCGGCTTACCCCCGACGTAACGCAGTGTCACCTGGCTTTTGGAATCCGGCCCGAGACCGGGCTCGGCACCTGAATGGCGCGCTTCGGCGAGCGATCGCAGGATGGCGTGGGAATAGTAAATCGGCGCCGGCATCAGCGCCTCGGTTTCGCGGCAGGCGTAGCCAAACATCAGCCCCTGATCGCCGGCGCCCTCGTCCTTATTGCCGGCGGCATCGACACCTTGGGCAATATCGGGCGATTGGCCATGCAGATAGACCTGAACTTGCGCGCTCTTCCAGTGAAAACCGTCCTGCTCGTATCCGATGTCCTTGACCGCCGCGCGTGCCGTTTCCTCGATCCTCGCGGCATCGACACCGCCGTCCTTGTCGACCAGCGGCGCCGGTCCACGAACCTCGCCCGCAAGTACGATCAGGTTAGTCGTTACCAGCGTCTCACAGGCCACCCGGGCTTGCGGATCAGTGGCCAGAAAAAGATCGACGACGGCATCGGAAATCCGATCGCAGACTTTGTCGGGATGTCCTTCGGACACCGACTCGCTGGTAAAAAGATAATCGGCCACTATCGCCCTCTTCCGGCTGGCTTACCGAGACCGCTCGCCCATCGGTAATGCAGCACTGCACCGTTGCGACAACGCGCCACAGGCGGCCTTGATTGCAGCCTTTTCCGATACCGTCAAGAGGATTCCGGGACAGCGATACATTCACCGCCACGCAGGCGATGGAAGCCCAACCACCGCGGCGCCGGAGAGCCCAGCCGCCGCGGTGTGCTGGCCTAGTGCTTCTCGTCGGCCTTGGCGAGCGCCTTAGCGAGTTCAAATACTCGCTTGCGGACTTTCTCGTTCTTTATCCGATAATAGGCGCGGACCAATTCGAGAGTCTCGCGCTTGGCCAACGTATCAGCCTCGTAGACAGCGGCCTCGGATTCCGAAAATCCGAAGGGTCGTCGGCCGCCTGTTTGGGCAACCTCCGGCGGCATGTCGTCGAAGAAAAACGACACCGGCACATCCAGAACACTGCTCAACTGATAGAGCCGGCTGGCGCCGATGCGGTTGGTTCCACGCTCGTACTTCTGAACCTGCTGAAACGTCAGCTCGATTGCCGCGCCGAGTTTTTCCTGGCTCATTCCGAGCATCGTCCGCCGCAAGCGAACACGGGAGCCAACGTGAACATCCACCGGCCGGGGCCGGCCGATTTTTGGTTTTGCCATATCCCCAATTCCTCCACCCAATTCCGAATTCATCGTACACTCCCTCATCCGAAGTGATTAAACATTCCATAATCCGAGATGATCAAACACTCCATCAACCGAACTTACTTAATATCATAATTATTAGAACTAAAACTAACCAATCATAACACTGTATGCTGGTGCTTGGCAATCCATCAGTATACGGATGGTTTCGCCGCGACAGGGGCATATGCAACCGCCTGTAATCGAACGGTTTCTCGTCGATAGACAACTTCAGTTCAGTACATCGCGCCGTGAGAAGACCAGAACAAGGGCCCACCCTGCGGCAAGCAAGAGCGCGAGAGACCAGTCGCCGATGCGGCTGAACGGTGTTCGCCCGGCCATCGCCTGCGGTAGCGGAGCGTCGAGGACTCCCTGCTTTCCCAGCCCCAGCCGGGCGATCTCGCGCCCGTAGGAGTCAAATACCACAGAAATGCCGGTATTCGCCGCCCGCACCATCGGCAGGCCCTCTTCGACGGCTCGCATGCGGGCCGCGGCGAGGTGTTGGTAGGGTCCGGCACTTTTACCGAACCAGCCATCGTTGGTGATGTTTAGGAACCATTTGGGGCGGGGTCCGGGAGCGACTACCGCGCCGGGAAATATTGCTTCGTAGCAAATCAGCGGGCTCATCGGCGGCAAGCCGGGAAGGTTCATTGTCTTGGCCCCAGGCCCGGCGGAAAATTCGGCACCATTGGCAATCTGCGGGATCGGCACGTAGCGGCGCAGCGGCACGTACTCGCCGAACGGGACGAGGTGGGCCTTGTCATAGGTGCCGACGAGGCGGCCGGCCTCATCGATCGCCTGAAGGCTATTCCAAAACTGTCGACGCGTGGCGCCCGGCGCTGATCGGCGGGTGACGCCAGTGAGGATCAAACCGCCTTTGGGAACGGCTCTCGCAATTATCGCGCGCCGCTCGATATCGCGCGACAGAAAATAGGGGACGGCGGATTCGGGCCAAATCACATGGGTGATCTTCTCGAAACCTGGCGCACGGGTGAGGTCGAGGTGCTTGTTGAAGTTTGCGCTCCGACGCTCGGCTCGCCACTTCTGGATCTGGGAAATATTCGCCTGAACGATGCGAAGGCGAACACCCTGGACATATCCTATCTCGGTTCCGGCGAGTCGCACCATTCCCCCGACGGCGACCACGCCAAGCACCAACAGCGCGGCCAGCACCGGCCGCCACGAACGCAATCCGCGCTCACCGATCACCGGTTCACCCAGGACCGTTGGCATGGCGGCAACTGCGACAGTGATAAAGCCGAGCCCGAAGACGCCGAACACGGATACGCTCTGTAGCATGACCGTCGTATCGGCCCAAATCGAGCCGATCGGGTTCCAGGGAAAGCCGGTCAGCACGGCGCCGCGCAGCCATTCCGCGCCGGTCCAGGCGATGGCGAAAACGAGTACCCGCGCCACTCCGCCGGTTCGCATCATCTGAGTCGCCAGTGCCGCCAAGGCAATGAAAAGAGCGAGCCCGCCGGACAGGATCGGAACCGCCAACGGCACCATCCAGCCAAAACGTTCGGTGTCGGTGAGGAGCGCCTCGGTGACCCAATAGAGTCCACCGGCAAAATAACCGAAGCCGAAGCTCCAACCGGCCGCGAACGCGGCCCGTCCGGTTGGCGCGCCGGTAAGCAACCACAGAAATCCGACGAAGGCGGGGACGGCCAGCGGCACGATGTAGAGCGGCGGCAGGGCGCCAACGGCGAGCAGGCCGAAGAGAGTCGAAATAATCAGCCGGGAAGCCCATCCTCTGCCCGCGAGCCAGCGGGCGGTGAGGCGAAACGGGTTTCGCAAAGGCGAGGTTGTAGCGGCGTAGTGGGTTCTAACCACGCGAAGCTTTGCCAGGCGCCTTGGTTGGCAGGTTGCGGATACGTATGCGGCGCACCCGGCGTCGGTCGGCTTCGACGATCTCGAATTCGATGCCCGAGGAATGAGCGATCAGCTCGCCTCGTCCCGGCACCCGGCCGGCGAGGGCGACGACGAGGCCACCGATCGTGTCGATATCGTCGCGCTCCTCCTCGCTGATCGCAATTCTGGTGCGCTCCTCGAAATCCTCGATAGTGACCCGCGCATCGGCGAGCAAAACGCCCTTGCGCTCGGCCGTCATCAATGGAGCCTCGTCTTCGTCGTGCTCGTCCTCGATATCGCCGACTATTTCCTCGACCAGATCCTCGATTGTCACCAGCCCGTCGATGCCACCGAACTCATCGATTACCAGCGCCATATGGATTCGGGTCTCACGCATCTGCGCCAAGAGTTCCAACACCTTCATCGACGGGGCCGCGAACAATACCTTGCGCCGCACCTTGGCAAGCCGGAAGGCGCGCTTGCCGCCGCTAAACGCCAGCACATCCTTGATGTGGACCATGCCGATCACTTCATCGAGGGTGCGGCGGTAGATCGGCAACCGCGAATGGGCCTCTTTGCTCATCAGGCGCACGAGATCGTCGAGCGGTGCGCGTTCCTCGACGGCGACGATATCGACCCTGGGGACCATGACATCGTCGGCGGTGAGTTCGTGCAGTTTGAGGATGCGCCGCAGCAACGCCCGCTCGTCGGGATCGATAGTGGCGCCGCTTTCTTCGTGCTCCTCGATCAGCTCGGCGATCGAATCCCTCAGATCCTCGCCGTTGCGAGCGCGCCTGCCGCGCAGCCAGCTCCTCAAGGAATGCAGGAAGCTTGCCTGATCGTGAGCGGATACTTTACGCCGCAGCCGGATTTCGTTATGGCTGGCCATTGTAAGCTACACTCCCACCGCCGCCGTAACAAAGTAGGGATCGGCGATCCCCAGCCGGGCCAGCGCCTCCGCCTCCAGCCTCTCCATCGCCTCCGCCTGGGCCGGCTCATCGTGATGGTAGCCGATCAGATGCAAACTCGCGTGGGCAATAAGGTGAGAGATACGATCGGACAGCGATCGGCCGAATTCCGATGCTTCGCGCACCGTGGTCTCGTAGGCGAGCACAATGTCGCCGAGCAGGCGTGGGCCTGGCTCCAGCGGGCCGGCTTCGAGAGCAAACGCCAGCACGTTCGTCGCACGATCCTCGCCGCGGTGATCGCGGTTCAGCGTGCGGATGAGACCGTCGTCGGCGAGAACGATGCTGACCTCCCCACCCGGTGATCCGGCGACAGCGAGCGCTGCTATCACCGCTTCCCGGCACACAGCGGCAGGATCGGCCATTGCCAGGGTCCACTGCGGCGAACGCACATCGACGAGAACGGCGGATTCGATGCTCATCGCTTGGCGTCCCGGCCCGGCCCGGCTGTACCGGACATTTTTGCCGGCGCCCGCCCTCGCGGCTTCGTATCACCCCGAAGCCTTGCATCAAGCGCGTCGTAAGCGCGGACGATCCGCGCGACCAAGGGATTGCGCACGACGTCTTTGTCGTTGAAATGAACCATCGCGATCCCCGCGACATCGCCCAGTAGATCGATCGCCTCGATGAGACCCGAGCTGGCTCCTTGCGGCAGGTCGATCTGGGTCATGTCGCCGGTAATCACCATGCGGGCGTTCTCGCCCAGCCGGGTCAGTAGCATCTTCATCTGCATGCGCGTGGTGTTCTGCGCCTCGTCGACGATGACGAAGGCGTTGGCCAGCGTGCGGCCGCGCATGAAGGCTAGCGGCGCGATCTCGATCTCGCCGCTCTCCAGCCGCTTGATGACCTGCGGAGCGGGCAGCATGTCGTAGAGAGCATCGTAGAGCGGCCGCAGATATGGGTCGATCTTGTCCCTCATGTCGCCAGGCAGGAAGCCTAGCCGTTCGCCTGCCTCTACTGCTGGCCGCGACAGAACGATGCGATCGACCTGGCCCGCGGTCAGCATGGACACCGCCACCGCAACTGCGAGGTAGGTCTTGCCGGTTCCCGCCGGGCCCAAGCCGAATACCATATCGTGATCGAGCATCGCCCGTAGGTAAGCCGCTTGGGTCGGCGAACGCGGCGAGATAGCACGTTTGCGCGTGCGCACCGTCAACTCACCGCCGGCGAACGCATCGAGGTCGTTATTGTTGCCCGCGCGCGTGGCCTCGAGGGCCATGCGAACCGCCCCATCGACCTCACCGGCATCGACCTCGAGCCCCTGCTTGAGCCGCCGGTAGAGGGCGTCAAGCGTGGCTCGGGCGGTGCCAACATCGCCGTCGGCGCCGGAGATCGTCAGCGTATTGCCGAGTGAATGCAGAGAGACACCAAGCGCCTGCTCGATCCGCGCGAGGTTGCGATCGTGTTCGCCGAACAGCATTGGCAGTAGGCTATTATCGTCAAAGCGCAGGTGGATCGCGGGATCGCCGTCGGCCCGTTTGGCTGTGCTCAAGCGATTGCCCTCCCAGCGATTTCGGCATCGGCGGGACCCGTCCCTGGGCGCGTTGCGATCTCGCCGGCGAGGCTGTTGGCCAGAGCCCGGGTGAGCCGCACGTCGACGACGCGGCCGAGCAGGCCAGCGGGAGCTTCTATGTGAACCGCCTGCATATGGGGCGTACGGCCGACCAGCTGGCCTTTCTTGCGGCCGGTGCGCTCGAAAAGCACCGGCACCGTCGCGCCGAGGCTGGCTTTGTTGAAGGCGTCCTGTTGGGCTCCCAAGAGGTCTTGCAGGCGCGCCAGTCGCTCGGCCTTGAGCTCCTCCGGCACCTGTTCCGCCAGCGAAGCCGCCGGGGTGCCCGGTCGGGGGCTGTATTTGAACGAGTAGCTTTGCGCGAAGCCGACCGAGCGCACTAAATCCATCGTTGCCTCGAACTCGGCCTCGCTTTCACCCGGGAAGCCGATAATGAAGTCGGACGACAGCGCGATGTCGCTCCGCGCCGCACGCAGCCTGTCGATGATAGCGAGATAATCTTGCATGCCGTGGCCACGGTTCATCGCCATCAGGATTCGCTCGGCGCCCGACTGCACCGGCAGGTGGACGAACGGCATCAGCGCCTCTACCTCGCCGTGGGCAGCGATCAGCTCCTCGTCCATGTCGCGCGGATGGGAGGTGGTGTAGCGGATGCGTTTCAGCCCCTCGACCGCCGCCAGCTCTCGGATAAGATAACCCAGGCCCCGGTCGTTTCCGTCCGCATCGGCGCCGTGATAGGCGTTGACGTTCTGGCCCAGAAGCGTGATTTCGCTCGCGCCCGCGCCGGTCAGCCGGCGCGCTTCGGCCAGCACATCAGCGAGGGGCCGCGAATATTCGGCCCCCCTGGTGTAGGGCACGACGCAGAATGTACAGAATCTATCGCAACCTTCCTGCACGGTGAGAAAGGCGGCAGGAGCTGCAGACGCGCTCGTTTCGGGTAATTCGTCGAACTTGGCCTCGACCGGAAAATCGGTTTCGAGCACGCGCGAACTCTTGCCACCTGCCCCAGCCCCATTCGCTCCGGCCCGGGCGACGCGCGCCACCATTTCGGGCAGGCGATGGTAGGTCTGTGGGCCGAAAACCATATCGACGTAAGGCGCGCGTCTAGTGATCTCCTGGCCTTCGGCTTGGGCGACGCAGCCGGCGACGGCGATCAGCGTACGAGCGCCGCGGTCCGCGCGCGCCGCCTTGATGGCGCGCATGCGGCCGAGTTCGGAGAATACCTTCTCGGCTGCCTTTTCGCGGATGTGGCAGGTATTGAGGATGATCATGTCGGCCTCCTCGGGCGAGGAGGTCGGGCGATATCCCAACGGCGCCAGGACATCGGCCATGCGGCCGGAATCGTATACGTTCATCTGGCAACCGTAGGTCTTGATGAAGAGTTTTTTCGACAATTCCTGTCAGCCCTGCTCGGATGGCACGGCCCCGCCGGAGCTCGCCGATCGCGCGGAACTCCCGGTCGATATGCCGGATTTCACAGATGCACCGCCTTGAACCAAATCAAGCAAACGAGCCTCGTTATGCCGCTTTAGCGACCACCAGCGCCTGTTCGCGCCCGGTAATCGCGCTTGAGACACCCCCCGCCACCGCCTCCCAGCAACGCGCGGCCAAGATTTTGCGCGAACCCGTTTCGGCGATCGTCATTGGCGGGTGAAACTGAACCACGACCTTGAGTTTGCCTAGCCCCATCACACGCCAGATATGGGAGGCCATCTCCATATCGCCAAACCAAGTGTATAACGGGCGCAAATGGCGGCCCAGGGGAATACCGTCGAGATGGGTGTAAGCGATCGACACCGGCTGCACCGTGATTGGTTTTCCCTCGACCTCGATCTCAGCCGTCGACAGCAACGCGCTCTTGAACGGCAGGACACGATTGCCGTCGCTACTGGTGCCTTCGGGAAACAGGATCAGATCATCGCCACCAGCCAAGCGCCCGACCATTTCGTCGCGCTGCTCGGCGATAAAGCGGGCCCTTCGGTCGACGAAGACCGTGCGCTGTAGCTTGGCAAGCAGCCCGTAGAGCGGCCATTTGGCGACCTCCCGCTTGGCTACGAAGGAGCCGGTGATCAGCGCGCCGAGCACCGAGATATCGAGGTAGGACGAATGATTGACCGCGAAGAGAACGGGGTGATCCTTCGACTTCACACCGCGTATCTGGACATCGATGCCGACAATCTTCAGGCATGTGCGATGGTAGATTATCGGAAAGCGTACCCGGAATGACGTACGCAGCAACAGCGCGATTATCTGTACCGGGATGGCAGCCAAGGTCCAACCGAGATAGACGGCAAGCCGGACAAAGCTGCGAATTGGAGAGTCAATCCCGTTCATCAGCGCTCACTCCCGTTGCTGCTCCGGGGCCTTGTGTAGTGGCGATAATACTTGCCGGTCACGAGGTCGGTCTTGACGACGATGCAGACATCGGTGGTATTGAACTGATGGTCGATGACGGCGCCGTCGCCGACGAACCCGCCGACCCTGAGATAACCCTTGATCAAGGGCGGCAGCGCGGTCAGCGCCTGTTTGCGTTCGACATCGGGCGCCGCGAGCACGGCCATGTTCTGGTAATGCTCGGCAAGCGCGCGCGGCCGCAATTCCTCGGGCGCCAGATGGTTGTGGTGGAGGTAGGATAGCGGCACCGCCAGCACCGAGGGGTCGGTTCCCGGCAGGCTGGCACAACCGAACATGACGACGATATCGTGGTGCAGGACATATTCGGTAAGCCCTCGCCACAAGATCTGCATGGTCGCTCGATTGCGGTAATCCTCGGCCACGCAACTACGCCCCAATTCGAGAATATTGCCCTTCATCTCAAGCAACGGCGAGACATCGAATTCGCTCTCCGAATAGAACCGGCCACGCTGGGCTGCGGCCTCGCGCCGGATCAACCGGTAGGTCGCGACCACCGAACCGGGCGTTTGACCGAGTCCCCGATCGAGCACGATCAGATGGTCGCACACATCGTCGTAGCTATCGAAGTCGTGTCGCCTGGCGGCCATTTCCGGTGTTGGCTTTGCTGCCATCTCGTCGTAGAAAATTCGGTAGCGCAGGGCCAGGGCGGCATCGACCTCCTCGGCCGATTCTGTCAGGCGGACACTGAGATCGCCAGCCGAACTATCGACGATCCGCTTCTTCCCGCCGAGGCTGTCGTCGGTGCTGGAGCTCACCATTGTTTCCGATCTTGGGGGCTTCTCGCGACCATTCGATTGCAGCGCTATTTGGCGCCGGACTTCTTCTGCTTGGGCAACGGCACCCCGTATAGTTCGAGCCGATGGCCAACCAACTTGTATCCCAGCTTGGTTGCGATCTCGATCTGCAGGACTTCGATGGCTTCGCTCTCGAATTCGATGACGGTGCCGCTCTGCATGTCGATCAAGTGGTCGTGATGAGCCTCGGGTACCTCCTCGTAGCGCGCTCGGCCATCGCCGAAATCGTGCTTTTCCAAAATGCTGGCCTCTTCAAACAGGCGGACCGTCCGATAGACCGTGGCAATGCTGATATGCGGGTCGATCGCGGATGCCCGGCGGTAGAGCATTTCGACATCGGGATGGTCCTCGGATTCCGATAGCACGCGGGCAATCACCCGCCGCTGTCCGGTCATCTTCAACCCCTTTTCACGGCAAATTTTCTCGAGGCGCGAAGGCATTGGCTCCCTTGTGTTCAAGAATGTGTGTTCATGAATATGTGTTCCAGTATGTGTGTTCTTGGTTCCTGTAGGTTGCGATTATAATAGATATGCAGATGCTCGCCTATCACCAAGCCCCTTCCGCCGGAGCTGGTCAATCGGGCCCGTGACCCAGTCTGCGCCTGCCCAGCGGCTTTTGCAGGATTAACGCATCGATTTTCGGTATGCCAGCGTAGAGGCCGGGATAGTAACCGGGCCGATGCCCGCATCCCTCGAAACCGCATTTTTCGTAGAGCCGTAGCGCAGGATGGTTGTCGGCGGCGACTTCGAGCACCAAGCGGCAGGCACCGATGCGCAATCCCCAATCGCAAGCGGTGTTGAGCAGGCCCGCGCCGACGCCTTGGATTCGCATCGCCGGCTTCACCCCGATGGTCAGGATCTCGCAGTCCTCGCCGGCGCGGCGAGTGAGGACGAGCCCGCACGGTTCGGCTCCGCGCGCGGCAATAAACGCAACCGTCTCCGGCAAGCCGAGCAATCTCGCCATCGCAGAAGCGTCCCAGGGCTCTTCGGTGCAGGCTTCGTGTAATTTGGCAAGCAGGACAGGATCGGTTTGCAACGTGATCTCGGTCGGGATCTCGGTCAGCGGCCCACAGCTGCCACCGCGATTTGGCGCGTTCATGGCCGAAGGCGTCCGCCGCCAGCCGGGATCTTGGCGTCCGGCGGACGCAGATAGAGCGGCTCGGCTGCCGGCCATTCCGCCCCGCGCGCCTTGTAAGCGGCAAAACGGGCGCCGGCGAGGACTGCCAGCACTGCTGCGTCGGGCGCC
>JAPULJ010000055.1 GCA_027295145.1 Alphaproteobacteria bacterium
ACGGCGGCGCACAGATGCGCGTCGAGATGAAACCCGATGTGGTGCGCGACTACGCCGACGACATGGCGGCCGGCGCCGTCTTCCCGCCCGTGATCGTCTACCACAACGGCACCGACTACTGGCTTGGCGACGGGTATCACCGGGTCGAGGCAGCACGGAAGCTTGAGCGCGAGACCATCGACGCCGAAGTGCGGGACGGCGATGCACGCCAAGCCATACTTCACGGCTGCGGGTCCAATGCTTCTCATGGGCTCCGCAGAACCCAGGCCGACAAACGCCGCGCGATCGAGCGCCTGCTCCGGGATGATGAGTGGTCCAAGTGGTCCAACCGCAGGATCGCCAAGGCCGCCGCGGTCGATCACAAGACCGTCGAAAAAGTCCGCCGTGAACTCCTGGGTGGGGAATTCCCCACCACCCCAGCCAGACCGAATGGGGAAATCCCCGGGACGAATGGCAAGCCGAACGCCGCGCCGCCGTCCGCGGGCGGGTCGGTCCTGCAGGACATGCTCAGGACTGTCGCTACCGAGGTGTTGATCGAGGAGTGCGAGCGCCGGGGCTTCAAGGTGGAGGCAACCGATGCTTGACTACACCTCGATCAAAGGGCTCGCCAAACAGAGCGGTAGGTCAACGAAAGACCTTCTAGTCTTGGCCTCACAGAACGACCCCTATTACGCCGGCGTGGCGAGCCGCCAACAGGAGGCGGAGTGGTTCGCGGAGATTTGGCACAGGTTCGGATTTTCCGACGGGGTGCACCTCCGGCGAATCCACTACGTGCTGGTCAGTCAGAGAGAGGAAGGTGACCCGGTCCTCAAGCCCGACGGCAAGCCGTACAGAAATTCGACCAATGACAGCGGGTTATTGAACCGTGCGAGCCTTTCCGCCCGATACCTGGACCTGATCCCTCTGAATGCGCCGGTCGATCGGCGCAACGACGAACCGATGATTTTCACTCCTGAGATCAAAGCCGAGCGCATGAGTGTATTTGTACGGGATTTCGAGCCGGACGTTACTTATCTCGTTAGGGACGCTCCGGATTTGCCAACTTTTGACATTCGCGGCTTTTACCCGGAACAGGACTACCTAGTCGAAGTCCGGATCGAGAAATCAACGCAGAACGATTGGTTGGTTCCGCTGTGCTCGCGCCGTGGGATCAACCTGGTGGTTGGCATTGGAGAGTCGAGCGAGATCCTTTCCCGGCACCTGGCCGAGCGGGCCCAAGCCACCGGCAAGCCCGCACGCATCATCTACATGTCCGACTTCGACCCGGCCGGCCGATCCATGCCGGTCTCCGTTGCCCGGAAGCTGGGATACTACATCGACAAGTTCGACTTCGACGTGGATGTGACGTTGAACCCGCTAGTCCTCACCGAGGAGCAGTGCCAGCACTACGACCTACCGCGGACACCGATCAAGGATGAGAATAGAAGGGACAAGTTCGAGGAGAAGTTCGGCACCGGAGCCACGGAGCTTGACGCCCTGGAAGCGCTCTATCCTGGCGAGATGGCCAAACTACTTGAGGCGGAGATCGACCGATACCTCGATCCGACCCTCATTGAAAGGGTCGCTGCGGTGCGGTGGCAGCTTGCCTCTCGGCTGCGACAAATCCAGGAAAAGGTAAACGAACCACATCAGGAAGAGATCGACGAGCTGACATCGGACTATGAGGGCTTGGTCGGCCACCTTGAGGCATGGGAGCGGAGCGCCGAGGATTTGTGGTCAACCAACACCGAGGAGATGGAGGAGGCGGAGCCCGACCTCGAGGAATTCCAGAAACCCACACCGAGACCAGCCACTGAGCCAGACGGTTTCGTGCTGTTCGACTCCAGGCGGGATTACCTGACCCAGCTTGACCGGTATCACGAATGGCAGCGGCGGTAAGATGCGCGATGAAGAGGCCGGCGCACAAGAAGAAGCTCAATGGCTTCGGCTGCCGCAAGCCTGAAGGCTTCATCAAACTCGATCATGGCCTATTGGGCACCGAGGCATGGCGTCACCTCAGTCCGCGCGCCTGCAAGCTCTATATCGCCGCGCGGGCCCGGTTCAACGGCATGAACAACAGCTACATCAGCTATTCCACGCGCGAGGCGAGGGAGTTGCTGAACTGCAATCCGAACAGCGCCAGCGCCGCCTTCAACGAATTGATGGACAAGGGCTTCCTGAAGTGCGCGCGGGACAGCACCTTCACATTGAAGACCAAAGAGGCGGGTCTCTGGACAATCACCGCAGAGAAGATCGGCGACAATCCACCAACTCGTGACTTCAAGAAATGGAAAACACGGTTACCGTGAGCGTATCTGACGGATACCGTGAGCGTAACCGTGGGGCCTTTTTGATGGCCAAAATCGGCCCCACGGTTACCGTGAGCGTATCTGTAATGCCCGAAATTGCCATCTCACGGTTACGCCTAGCGTAGCATATCTATATCTACCAGGTGGTGGTGGCCGCGCTTGCTGTGCGCCCGTCCATGTTCTGCTCCCACATTCCATGTCAGCGGACAGAGTGTTGAACAGCCGCGAGCGTTTCGACTGCCGAGCCGAGCAGATACCCGTTTCACCGTCGCCGCGTCACCCCTTGGTTAGCCCTGATATCGTATGATCCTCTGATACAAGATCAGCGAGCGTGCTTGCTAATTTCTATTGACTTCAATGGTTTAGAGAACATATTCTAGCCACTATCCCTGACAAACTAACTATGGGCTAACACATGGCCGATAAACCGCTCTTTTCCCTCGACACCGATAGCCGCTGGCGCCTGGCTTATGACAAGCAGCAATGGGTTGTCCAGCGCAGGGCGCAGGCAGCGCGGCCAAAAAACAGCCACGGCATCGCCGACTCGGGTTGGCGCGGGGTTTCCCTTCGTTGGTAGCGAGAAACGAGTCCTGGGCCGCTGTATACGCGAGGCCGGCGTGGTCCTGACAGCCGAGGCCGAGGTCAGGCTCGACGCGCTGCCGGAGCAGTTCCTCGAGTTCGTCGCAGCGCCAAATGCCTTCCGTCTTCTCGCGGCGGCATGCCCCCCCACCCCGGAAAGTCAGGGCCGGCCCCGGCTCTACGTGTACCCCGACCATCGGCAAATCGCAGTTTGAGATTTTTGGAAAATTCAATAGTGGAAGCTGCATGTCCATGACAGACAAAATGAAGCGCCGTCCAGGTCGGCCACCAGGCCACCCAAAAAGCGGCGGCAGGAAAAAAGGCACGCCAAATCGCAACACCATCCAGACACGAGATCGGATCCAAGAGTTGGCAGACCCTATCCAATTTTTGGCCGACGTGATGGCCGGCAAGCGCATGGTGGCTGCTGGCGAGCCTGGGGACATGAAAAAGACTTGGTGCTACCCGACGCTCGCGCAGCGGGTCCAGGCTAGCGAGACACTACTTCGGAAGCTGTTGCCTGACTTGCGGTCGATCGAAAACACTGGTGATCTTCAGCCGGCATTCACGCAGATCGTGCGGACCATCGTTGACCCTCGGGACGAGGCTGCCAAGACTCACGCAGATCGCCCGGCTGTCAACGGTTCCGGCGAAGACGCCCAGCGAAGCGGTCGCCTTGCGCTGGGCTGACTTACGGTCGGCCATGGGTCTTGTGACGTTGGCCGAAGGTGCCTTTCTGGTCCGGACCTTCGACCAGGACTATGTCGGCGCCGATGGCTTGGAGCGATTCGATAAAGCTCTCCTGAAGCACCACGTTGATGGTCTTGAACCCCCAAGCCTTGGCCAGACGGATCGGCTGCTATTATCGCTTGGATTTGCGACGGCAGGCCACGTATTCATTGGATTGGTAGATGACCCTCACCTGCGATAGCGCTCTGGCGGCTGTGGGTTGTTTGCAGGATTGGTGTCGTGCTTCGACATCCGTGTGACCATCTCGCCGCAGACCAGTGGTTGCAGGTCTAACTCGAGCACGTCTGCGGTCTCTTTGGCGTAGACCTCATAGCCGTCCACGTAGAGCGTGAAGGAATTGAGATATTTGGCCTTCTTGGCCGGATTCTCGATGGTGGCCTTGGTCCATTCATAGAGGGGATGACCCTCGGTGCCATGTTTTTCGGCTTCGGCAACATAGTCCGCAAATGCATCGAACTGGCATTTCAGCGTTGCGCGATGCTTGCCTAGGACTTCCGCTAACGGCTCGAATGTCGGATCGTCGGGATCGCGCCGTGCAAGTTCTGCGAACTCATCACCCAATGTGATTCGTAGTTGGTATTGCCATTGATGGCTCATGGCTCATCTCCAATGAGGATCGCGTCGTTTCTGATCGGCTGCTGCACGCATAGGCGTCCTTTGACCCTACGGTGACTTTCTGTTTGCCACTACTCCGCCCTCGCCGACGACGACAAAGGGTGCCCCGAGACAGCTCCCAACACCCCTGCGCCACATCAAATCAAGTGGCCCAGCTTTTTGCCACCCATTGGACCAATTTTGCTTCACCATTGACAGAGCCTGAAATCCCTAAACAATGGGCCAGATGTTGGGAGGTGAAACGAAAATGGTCGATCAAGTTGACATTATTTATACGAAAGTCGATGAAGCACCGGAATTAGCGAGCGGCTCCTTGCTGCCCATCATCAGGGCTTTCACCCAGGTCGCCGGCATATCCATCGCGACCAAGAACATTTCTCTGGCGGCGCGGATACTCGCTCTTTTCCCGGACCATCTGACGGATGGCCAAAAGCAGCCGGACGACCTGGCGGAATTGGCGGAACTGGTCAAGACGCCTGATGCCAATGTCATCAAACTACCCAACATCAGTGCCTCCATTCCACAACTCAAGGCCGCCGTCAAGGAGTTGCAGGAGCAAGGCTATGCCATTCCCGATTAT
>JAPULJ010000550.1 GCA_027295145.1 Alphaproteobacteria bacterium
CCGCCATGTTCCATTGAACGAGGAGGCGCTGGCCGTTCTGAAGGGCTGGCGTATCCAAACGAAAGACGACGGGTTCATTTTCCCCGGCAAGAACGGCAAACGGTTCAATAATATCCGGCGATCGTGGTCCGCAGTGCTCAAGGCGGCGGAGATATCCGGTTTCCGCCTGCACGACCTACGGCACACCTTCGCCTCTCGACTGGTCATGGCCGGAGTCGATCTGAACACGGTGCGCGAACTGCTAGGTCACTCGGATTATGCGATGACGCTGCGTTACGCGCATCTAGCACCCGAGCACAAAGCCGCCGCGGTGGCACGGCTGGTGAGGGCAGCGCCATAACGGACATTGCCCCAAAACCCAGTAGATGATGGCGCCAAATGCCCTTCCAGCGGACGCACATATCTTGAGCGGTAATGGGATCCAACATTGGTAAGCCTAGATGAACAGCCTTAAGATCGGCGGTGAGCCACCGCCCTGGGTAGCTAAGTGCGATTTTGCCTCAGCCTCACCCACGTTTCCAATTGATTAAGCAGTTCTCGGTCATCACCTCCATTGAACCGCCATTCAAACTCCTTGAGGAACAAGTGAAAACTCTATCGCTGACGAATCGGCGAATCTGTGAATTATAGGGAGCCATGGTCCACCGTGAACAGCACGAGGAACACATGGCGCACGATGCCGACTCCCCCGATAAAGACCACTCCCCCCGCTTCAAAGATCCCTCCACCTTTAAGGACGCCGAGGTCGCCCACTACATCGGCATGTCCGAAAGCTGGCTGCGCCAGTCCCGCATGCGCGGCAATCCTAAGGCGCCGCCGTACATCAAAATCGGGAAATCCGTTCGCTACCTGAAGGCCGACCTCGACGACTGGCTCGATAGGCTCCGTCATGTTGAGTCGGGGGGAAGAGGTCGCCTAGCATGACCCGCCGAATAGGCCACCTCGATACACCGGAGTTCTGAAATGCAAGTTGGTAGGTGTTTTGTAGATGCGATAGAGGTGGGCGACCGCCTGCGCTCTATCGACTCCAAGAAGGTGGCTGCTCTTGCTGAGAGTATCGCCGCCATCGGCCTGCAACAGCCTATCTCCGTTTGGTCGCCTGATTACGACACGCTCGATCTAGTCGCCGGGTGGCATCGGGTTGAGGCCGTCAAGAAACTCGGATGGGAAGAGATCGACTGCGTCTTTGTCGATATGGATTTCCTCACCCGCCAGCTCTGGGAGATTGACGAGAACCTGATGCGCGCCGAGCTTGGCCCGGGGGAGGTGGCGCAGCATACGGCGCGGCGGGCAGAGGTGGTGAGGCAGAAAGTCGAATTGCTCAAGTTGAGCAAAACGAAACCGGACCGATCACAGAACGCCAACAAGGGCCAGGGCGAGTTTGTTGAGGAGACCGCCAAGGCCACGGGCAAGTCCAGGTCAACCGTGCGCCGGGATAAGGAACGCGGCGAGAAAATCCCGGTTGACGTAATTGGAAAGATAACAGGCACGGGGCTGGACAAGGGAACCTATCTGGACAAGCTCAAGAAACTTTCCCATGACGAACAGCGCGTGAAGGTAGACCGCGACCTAAGGGAAATTGAACTGAAGGAAATCGAGCGCTCCAAGAAAGAAGCCCTCGAACTGGAGGGTTGGAAACCAAGAAATATCAAGCGAGAATTTAAAAAAGACCACGAGCGGGTTGCGACTCGAATGGAGACGCTCGGTCTAACCGACGAAGATTTCGTGCAGGTCGATAAGTGGTCGAAGTCTTTGAAACTGACTTCGGAGAAAGACAAATGGGAAAACCAGGCGCTCGACTTACATGAAAAGGGCGAGCCCCTGAAGGTAGCGCTGCGGCAAACCAAAGGAGTCCATAACATTGAGTTGGCGCGGGTCAAGGAAGAGCAAGACAAGCGAGAGGCAGAGCGAGAAAGGCATTATGCAGAGCAGGAGGAACACGAATGGAAGACCCGCGATCCCCTTGAGCACTTCGCGGAGTACCTGTTGGATGAACTCATCATCAATCAACACCCTTCATGCTACCCCGTTCTGATCCGCCACCTGAATAACAGCAAACATCTGGCACTCCTTAAGGCGGTCGAGAAGATGAAGGCGGAATGGGACGCGGAGGCCGCCTGACGTGTCCCGCGAACGCATACCCCTTGGTGCTTGGCCTCGCGGCCTGAGTTGCGAGCAGGCTGCCGCCTATGCGGGCGTATGCCGGAACACGTTTCTAACCGAGGTCAAAAAGGGCCTGTGGCCTAAGCCGGAGGCGCGCGGGAGCCGAAAAATTTGGGACCGTCTTGCGATAGACGAGGCATGGGACCGCCGTCACGATACCGAGGGCGATCCACTAATGGAGGCGCTCGATGATAGTACGGCTTAAGAACGTCAAGCGGGTCCGCGCCAAGGGCCGGACCTACTGGTATCACCGGATCACCGGGGAACGCCTGCCGAGCGACCATGAGGAACGCGCGACCCGCGTCTTGGAGATCAACCACACCTCGATGGGCACGCACCGCAAGATCACGGCTGGCTCGCTGTCCGACATCATCGCGCAGTACAAGCAGGCGCCCGAGTTCCGTCGGCTCACGGACCGGGTCCGGCACGAATACGCGACCTACTTGGACTTGTCGGCAGAAAAATGGGGGCCTCACCCGGTTACCATTATCGAGCGCAGGCATATCCTAAGATTGCGCGACAAGTACGCGGAAACCGCCGGAAAGGCCAATAAGATCATCACTGTTCTGCGTGTCCTGATGACGTTCGCGGTCGATAGGGATTACCGGCGCGACAACCCGGCCCGAGATATCAAGAAGCTGGCCATGGGCGCGGGCCACCTGTCCTGGCCTGACGAGGCAATCGAGCGGTTCCTAGAGACCGCGCCGCCCATGATGGCCCTCGCCCTCAAGCTGGGCCTCTACACCGGCCAGAGGGAAGGCGACGTGCTTGCTATGTCCTGGCACGACTACGATGGCGAGCGAATTCAGGTGGTACAGAGCAAGACCGGCACCAAGCTATCGATCCCCGTCCATAGCGCCCTCAGAGAGGCCATGGACGCACAAGAGCGGGTCTCCCCGATCATCCTGACAACCGCGACCGGACGGCCTTTCTCTACCTCTAACTTCCGCCACCATTTCATCAGGGCCCGGGCCGTCGCCGGCCTCCACGGTCTGGTGTTCCACGGCCTGCGCTACACGGCGGCGAAGCGGCTGGCAGAGGCCGGTTGCTCGCTCAAGGAGATCGCCTCGATCACCGGGCACAAGAGCCTCGCCATGCTTGAGAAATACACCCGAGACGCCGATCAAGAGAGATTGTCGAGCGCGGCGATCCTGCGTTTGGAGAACAACTCCCGAACGAAAAATGGAAAACCGCTCTGACGGATGGAAAACTTTTCGGCTAACCAATTGAGGAAGAATTAGAAATGATACCGCAGCGCTCCCAGATCAGGAAAGTGGTGATCTCGCCTTTCTTGGTTTGGAATGGCGGGGCGGAGAGGATCAGCTTTTCGCCTTCGAACTTGTAGAAGCGCAGTTGCTCGCCGCCGACCCAATTGGGAAAGTCGCTGATAGCGACCCGGTGCACGACTTCATCGTTCTCACCCCCGGTCCGGACCTCGTATTTGCCGCAATAGGACATGTGGCTGCGCGCGGCCGCCGCGGCCTCGGCGTCGGCGCCGCCGAAGGGGTTCTGGGTCGCAAGCGTGGCGCGCC
>JAPULJ010000551.1 GCA_027295145.1 Alphaproteobacteria bacterium
AACATGCTCGTGCTGCCAGCGGGTGATCCGGCGCTGCTTGGCCGTCGTACATCGATGCTTGATGGCGCATCGCTGACAGGCGTTGGTCCAATAGCGCCGCAAGGTCAGCCCCTTCTCCCGGCTGGTGAAGCGGTAGACCAAGCGCTCGCCGGCCGGGCATCGATAGACATCGTCCGCGGCCAGGTAATGTCTGCAATTAGCCAGAAGCAGACATTGGCGGTACTTCAAACAACAACCGCAATTTGACACATCACAATGCCAGTGGCTTTCAACCCCGCGCCTTCATCAGCCGGTTGACTCCGCTGACCACCGCCGAGAGTGAGGCGGCGGTGATGTTGCGGTGGCGGCCGACGCCGAACAGGGTGTCATCGCCGCTGGCCAACTCAAGATAGGCGATGGCCTCGGCGTCCGCGCCTTCGCCGACCGCGTGCTCGTGGTAATCGACGACGCGGAGCTCAAGGCCCGCATGGCGGCCGAGGGCATCGATGAAGGCGTCGATGGGACCGTTGCCGCGCCCGGTTATATCGATTTCCCGCCCGCCGTCCTCGACGGTCGCCAGCAAGTCGCGCAATTCGGAATCAGGAGCCACCGCGGTGGTGCTGTAGCCCTTGAAGCGGTAGGGCCCGGATTGGTCGAGATATTCTGCGGCGAAGCAGTTCCAGATATCCGCGGCGGCAAGCTCCTTGCCGCTGCCGTCGGCGGCCTCCTGGACGGTTCCGCTGAACTCGATCTGCAAGCGTCGCGGCAGTTCCAGCCCGTAGTCGGTTTCCATGACATAGGCGACGCCGCCCTTGCCGGACTGGCTGTTGATGCGGATCACCGCCTCGTAGCTGCGACCGAGATCGGCCGGGTCAATGGGCAGATAGGGAATCGCCCAGAGCGGATCGTTGGCGCCCTTGGCCGCCGCGAAACCCTTCTTGATGGCGTCCTGATGGGAGCCCGAGAAGGCGGTGAATACCAGATCGCCGCCATAGGGATGACGGGGATGGACAGGCAGTTGGTTGCAATGTTCGGCGACCCGCCTGATCTCATTGATATCGGCGAAATCGAGCTTCGGGTCGATCCCTTGGGAATACAAATTGAGCGCCAGGGTCACCACATCCACATTGCCCGTGCGCTCGCCGTTGCCGAACAGGGTGCCCTCGATGCGGTCGGCCCCGGCCATGACGCCGAGTTCGGCGGCGGCGATGCCGCTGCCCCGGTCGTTATGGGGATGGAGCGACAGGGTGATGCAATCCCGCCGGGCCAGATTGCGATGCATCCATTCGATCTGGTCGGCATAGACATTGGGGGTCGCCATTTCGACCGTGGCCGGCAGATTGATGATCGCCGGTTTGTCCGGTGTCGGCTGCCAGACGTCGACCACCGCGTCGCAGATTTCCTTGGCGTAATCGAGTTCGGTGCCGGTGAAGCTTTCCGGCGAATACTGAAAGGCGATGTGAGAATCCTCGACGCTCCTGGCGAGCCTGCCGATCAGCTCCGCCGCATCCACGGCGATCCTGGTGATGCCCTCGCGCCCGAGGCCGAAGACCACCTTGCGCTGTAGGGTCGAGGTGGAATTATAGAGATGGACGATGGCGTGGCGCGCCCCCGAGATGGCCTCGAAGCTGCGCTCGATCTGCTCGGCCCGCGCCTGGGTCAGAACCTGGATGGTGACGTCAAGAGGGATCAGGTCTTCCTCGATGAGCGCCCGCACGAAATCGAAATCCGTCTGCGAAGCCGCCGGGAAGCCGACCTCGATCTCCTTGAAACCGATCTCGACAAGCGTGTGGAACATGCGGCGCTTACGCTCTGGCCCCATGGGTTCGATCAGCGCCTGATTGCCATCGCGCAGATCGACGCTGCACCACATGGGCGGCGCGGTGATTACCCGGTCCGGCCATTGGCGGTCGGGCAGATCGATAGGCGGGAACGGGGCGTATTTTCCCTTGGGGTCCATGCCCGGGCTACTGATGTCGTTGGTCATCCGATTGTCTCCTTCGCCGCCCCCGGCCTTCGCAGGGTGCGGATGCTCTGTCCAAATGTCGCTCGATTAAGCGGCACACATACGGCGACCGGGCAGCCGCGTCAGACCCGGCAACCGCGCATAAGTCGAAGATCGGAAGACAGCCATAGGGGAAACATGACGAACAGACTCTCAAGCAATGGCGGAAAGGCGCGCGCCGGGCGCGCAAGCGGAATAAACCCGGTGTCTTAGGACACCGGGCGAATAAGGAGGAGAACCTCTATCCGCTGCCAGTTGTGCGTCGTCATGGCCGCGACACTAGGCGAGACGGTCGCCGGGGTCAAGCCATGGGGCGGCGAGGTAAGGAATGCTCCGCCAAAGTTACCATGAAGATGTTACCGAGTTCTCAATGCCTCGAAAGTCCGCTCCGGGTCATAACCAGACATCAGCGGCGTTAGCACGCGGTGTCCGCTTCCGAGCGGTAACCGGACCTAGAACGCACGACGTCCAAATTTGACGACACTCACGTCGGCTTTCGAGCGCGAAGCGGACCTCGCGGCGTGGCCTGCTTAATGTCAGCTTCTAGCCAGAAGCTGACGCGCCGAACACCTCTCCGAAGCACTCTGAACTGCTGCTTGCTACCCAAAGCGGCGGCGTCCGTTATATCGTAGAATGCCCGCCTTCGATCAAACAGCAGACGCGCGATGAATCCGGACGAAGAAACAGTAAAAGAGGTGGGGCCAATCTGGGGTGAGCTTCACGGCGGGCTGTGGCACACAACACATCCGGAACGCTTCGTGGAAATTCTGGAATGCGGTGCAATTTTACCCGAGCCGAAGAAAATCCCCAATGACGACCGCTGGAGCACATCACAGGGACCGAAGCACTACCCTTACGTCCGGTTCATCGGTGGCGTCAGCCTATTCGATTTTCATGAGTTTGATCCCAAAAGTTATCAATCCAAGTGCCCCAACAGCAATTGGCGCGAGTTTGTGCCTTACCGTAGAGTTTGGGACGGTGCAGTCTGGATTGAGATCGATCGCGAGCACACCTCGCCTTGCTTCCTTTCCGGTGGAGACCTCTTTACCAAATGGGATTCGTCTGGAGATTGGGGGCACAAACTTATGCCCTATATCGAAGCTGCTTACCTAGGCCCTCTCCCACTAACAGCATTGAGGAGGGCTCTCTTTATCCGCGCCATGGATTATGGCCGATTTCACGAGTTGGAAATAAGGGAGTTTAGTCGATCTGCCTACGAAGTGCTGCTCAACGGCTGGCGCGAGGATTGCAAAATGACCTGAGATGCGCGGAGGGTTCCGACGTCCGGTTTTGAGCGGTAAGCGGACCTAAAACGTGCGGCTCCCGAAATTCAGTTCGCCAATGTCTGCTTCTGAGCGGGAACCGGACCTCGCGGCGCGGTGCGTCTAATGTCTGCTGATAGCCAAAAGCAGACATTCGAGCAATCCGATGCAGGCATCTGAATAGTCGGCTAAACTGCTGATCCTTGCAGATTCCCGTTGGGGGGGCGTTCGTGGCCG
>JAPULJ010000552.1 GCA_027295145.1 Alphaproteobacteria bacterium
GCCGTATTCGCCAGCAACGACAATATGGGGCTCGGGGCCATCGAGGCGCTGAAATCCGACGATATGCTCGACAAGGTTTTTGTCGTTGGCTTCGATGCCAACCCGGACGCCGCGGCATCTGTGCTGGCCGGTGAAATGGCGGCGACCGTCGCTCAGAACCCTTACAACATGGGTGCGCTCGGTGTTGAATCCGTCCTGAAGCTCATGAGGGGCGGCAAGCTCGATCCGATAATCGATACCGGTACCGTGCTGGTCGATAAATCGAACGCAGCCGACTTCAAATAGTCCGGTTCGGATTATCGAACATATGGACACGCAGGCGGCCTTTCGGGGCCGCCTGTTTTTTTATGGGTGCCTCTCGCTGGATTGGCGCCGCGCGGCGTCCTGGAGCATGGCGAAGATCGTCGCGCAGGAGATCGCCGCCAAGATGTGCTTGATGGCGTGGCCGCCGAAGCCGATCCAGTCGTAGACCGTCTTGTCGAAGAGATCGCAGAAGCTTGCCAAGCCGAACCAGAACGCCATCCATGCGAAGTATCTCACCCGGGTCACCCGCCCCGCAAACAGCAGGCAGATCATCCAGATCAGCAGCATCGGCAGGGCCTGGACGATGAAGTAGAGGCGCAGGTCGCCGGTCACGCGCCAGACAGCCATGGAGAGCGCACCGAGTATCAGCAGTACCGGCAAGGCCACGGCGACGCCCACGCCCGGGTGGATACGGTCGGAGATGAAGGCGGCGAGCAGCGCCATGAACGCCACGGTCATGGTCAGCCGATCCCAGAGCAGGGACTCCGTGGTCGGGCCGGCGTGATAGGCGCCGGAGCCGAATGCCACCATCGCGACGCCGAGGAAGAAGATCAGGTAGGGCCAGTGTTCGCCCGGCGCCCGGAACGGCCAGGGCGAAATCTTCCGGCCCGCAATGCGCCACAGTCCCAACAGGCCGACGATCAGGAATGCGCCATTGGAAGCGACGATACCGAACCGCGCCACGCCGAACAGCGCCGTGGGCGCGAAGTCGTGATAGGCCTCGTCCTGGTGCAGCGGCGGCACGAGTAGGGCCACCGCCACGATGAGCGCGGCGGACCCAGCCAAAATCCAAACCCGCGCCCCAAACGGCAACGCCCGCAGCGAAGCGACGAGAGTGGTCCAAGTGCCGGTAGCGGATTCAGTGATAAAAGCCTCCTATCGGGTCCGCGCCACGATGGTTTCTAGATTAGAGCACCTGGCACCTCCTCATTCGAGAAATTTCGAAACGAAGGACTCCATCGTGGGGAAGGTTGCCATGGGCTTGGCCAGTTCCGCCCCGAAACCGCTGTGGCCCAGGCCGCGTCCTTCCCGGTCGATCCAAACCACGTCCTGGCCGAGAAGATTGGCCGGCCGGACGTCCGCCCTCAGGCTCTGTGCGACATGAAGGACACTTTGGGGCGGAATATTCCGTTCCGCCAATTTGGTTAGGCCGAGGACGAAATGGCGCAGGGATGGTTTGTAGGCACCGGCCATCTCGGCGGTTACGATGATATCGAAGCAATTGCCTAACAGAGCATGGCTTTTCGCGAATGACGCATCGTCCATGTTGGTCAGGGCGCCCAGCACGAACCGCTCGCGCAGCCGCGCCAGGGCATCGACGCTGTCCGGATAGGGCTGCCATTCGCCAACGGAATTTCCGAACCGGCATTGCGCCTCCGAAGAGATTTCCAGGCCGAGTTCGTCGGCGATGTATGCGAAGGCGGATCGAAGCACGCGTGGATAGGGCCGCGCCGGTGTGAGCGACTGATAATGCGCCCGCGCCCGATCGAAGCAATCCAGCAACACGGCGTCCTCTATGGCGGCTCCCTTAGCTTCGATCCATTGGCGCAAAGCCGCGAGGATCGCGGGCTCCCAATCGATCAGAGTTCCGTATACATCGAAGGTGATCGCGTCGTAGCTATTGCAGTTCATCTTGCCGTGCCTTATTCTAGTATTATCGATAATCGATAAAGTGGTAAATTTGGTGGCCAAGTCAAGTGGCAAGGGCCGGCAACCGCCGACACTATCTTCAAGTGGGCTGGAACCCCGCCAATCGATCTCCGGGCAAATTGCGGACCGGCTGCGCGCCGATATTCTGTCGGCCGCGATTGGGCCCGATCAACCGCTGAAGCAGGACCACATTGCGCGGCGGTTCGGGGTCAGTCAGGCGCCCGTGCGCGAAGCCTTGAAACAGCTGGTATCGGAGCGGCTTGTCGTCGCCCAAGTGAATCGTGGCGTTCGGGTCGCCCCACTCGACCGAAATGAAGTGGAAGAAACCGCGGCTCTCCGGCTCAAGCTGGAATTGGATCTGATCGAATCGGCGGCCACAAAATTTAAGGCCGAAGATGTGGAGCGGGCGGCAAAGGTTCTCAACGCGATTTCGGGCGAAACGGGTGTATCGAAATTGATGCGCGCCAATGACGAATTTCATGAAATCATCTATCGTCCCGCGAACAGGCCCGTGACCGCCTCGGTTGTCCGCGATCTGCGCAGGCGTTATGCCCGATATCTAGGGTTCATGTGGCAACATTCCGGTCATGCACCGGCGTCTCTCACCGGGCATCGAGACCTCCTGGATTGTCTTCGGCGCGGAAAGGCGCGGGAGGCCGGCGAGCAATTGAGGAAACATATCAATGCGTCCACGGACGCCATTCTCGAAACTCTCCGCAGGTTTGACGCGTAAGAGCCCGGCGTCGAGCTTCAAATTTGCGTGATTTGAACGGATTCGCTTTGCGCAATGGGTGTTTGGCAACTTAGATTTTCAACTGTGAGAATAATTTTCGACAAGCTCCAATTGGGGGAGGAAATGATATGCTTCGAACTTTGAATCTACTGACCGTGA
>JAPULJ010000553.1 GCA_027295145.1 Alphaproteobacteria bacterium
TTTCGATTTGACCAGTCTTCCATGCGCACGGCTCCCGTTTATTCGGCGGCAATCGACTTGCCGGTCTGGCCGAACTTCTTGAAGACGCCGGTAAAGCGTTTCGCATCGGGCGGCCGATAGGCGAAATATATCGATGTTCTCTTGCCGAGTACGCCCATCGATTCGGCAAGATTAACACCGTATACGACACCGTCTAGCACCAGCAAGCCAAGCTCATTTTCCAGCTCGTTGGCGATGATGGCGAGCCCGGCGCAGCCGAGCAGAATGGCTTCCATAGGCCTGCGCTCCGCTGGATCGTGCGGGGCCAATGCCCCAGGGCAGATGATCTGGATCGATTCGCGGAATAAAGGCTATTCGCGCAGCAGGTTTTGGGCAATGGAAGTACGTACTCATGCCGCAGCCCCAGTCGATATTGCCGTTCGGCACGAGGATGGAAGGCCCTTCATAACCAATGGGCGTGGAGCTCAATAATGTCTTGCAGCGATTCCAATAGGGCCGCGGTCAACCCAGACTGCAAGCGAAAGCCGGATAGATGGCTGCAAACCCCAACCTCGCCGCAGATCAATATTCCTTGGCAAATTAGGGGCGCCCATGGATGACAATGCCGCTCCGTATTCAATTGTTAATGATAATTAAGATAATCAAAATAGTAATTGGCCATGTGAGCCAAGACCACCATGAAAATTTCCTTTTTTCCCCGGCCGCCCGCTTGTTTTTGAACCCATTCCTCCATTCTTCCTTGAAAGCCTCCATGAAAGTCTCGAACCGCGTTTTAACCCGCGTCAGCTCGGCCTTTCGTCCCCAAGCTTCGTGAACCTGACGCATGACCGGATCGATCCATTCCTCTTCGTATACGTCGGCAAGCTCGAGCTCGTCCGCGGACCACCCGAAAAGGTTGTCCATCCTCCGCCACGCTTCGGCGGGAATTCTGTCCAGGTGTTCGCGCATGGCAGGATTTTCCTTTGCGGCATCCGCAAACATGGAAAATAGCTTCAGTCCCGCCTCAGTTCTCTCATCCAGACTTTCGAACCTATCGGAGTTCAGCAAATCCAACCATTTGCCGGAATCGCCGCGATCGTCGTCGGACCACAGCAGCGACTGCGCGTCTTCGACGATCGAGATTGTCTCTTCCTCGCCGTATTCCGACTCGGAGAAGATCTCACCGTCGCTTTCCTTAAACTGATCGTCGTTATCGTCACCGGCCTCAACCGGTTCGAAAATGTCATCATCCTCAGAATCCGGCTCAGAATCCGGTTGCAACTCCCGATCGCCAATATCTGCCTCTAACCATTCGTTCTTCCCTTCCTGTGCGGTAGCATCCTCCTCGCCCTCATCGTCGTCGCTATAATCGTCCTCGTCATAATCGTCCTCGTCCCAGTCGAATTCGGCCCAGGGTGCCTCAAGGAGGGCTGATTCGTAGGCACTACGAAGTTTTTGAAAGCCCTCCGGATCGTCTTCTGGGTTGTGCTTGCGCAAGAGCCGCGCGTAGGCTCGTTTGATTACTCCGGTGTCGCTAGTGGCCTCGATGCCGAGGACGTTCCAGCATTCGCCGGCCTCGAGTTCGTCCTCGATCACAATTCGGACCAGCCTGCCTCGACTTCGTCAAGGAGTTGAGAAAGATTCTTGCGGGCGTGCGCAATCTTTTTTGGGTTTTGGCCTTGTAGGACAGACTCAAACTCATCGATCATGACAGAGACGTGATTGCGCAAGTCGCTCAAAGATTCCTCATAAATGCGTTCAGCTCGCGCGAGGATGGTCCGGTTTTCGAGGTTATCCCGCGGGTGAAGCTTCAGTTTCTCCAGGGCCTTGAACCGCCTGTTTATCTCATCCTTGCTCAGGACTCCGGCATTCCCTTCAATGATCAGTCGCTTCTTCTCCTTGGTCGAGTTGACGGTGACCTCGACCTCCAGAATGCCGTTAATGTCGTAAGTGAAGCGAACATCGAAAAATTGCTCGCCCGCCTTACCGCGTGGCACGTCGATCAACATGGTGCCGAGTTTGATGTTGTTCTGTACCATCCGGCTCTCGCCCTGATAAACTTCGAGTTGCACCTGTCGCTGGTTCTTGTGCATCGTGGAAAATGTCTCAACGCGACTTACCGGGACTACGGTATTGCGGTCGATGATTGGCGCAAATCGACCTTGAAGCAATCGCTTGCCGTCCAGGTCCACGACGGTTTCGACGCCAAGTGTGTAGGGACACACGTCCGTCAGAACCCGGTCCTCGAGCGCCTTATCCCGAGACTTCAGTGCCGCTTGGACGGCCGCTCCCAAGGCGACAACTTTGTCTGGATCGATGTGGCCGCTGGGTATCTGTCCGAAAAGACGCGCAACAAGCGCTCGGACCATCGGCATGCGCGTGGCTCCACCGACGAGAAGAATCGCATCAAGCTCCGCCGCCCGAACCTCGGCGTCGCGAAGTGCACGCTCGACTGGCGTCCGCATTCGCTCAAGTAACGGTTCGGCGAGGCGTCCGAATTCCTCGCGTTTGACGGTCCAGCGAAATTCATTGCTCTTATGGGAAAAAACAATCTCTGCGAGGTCGCTGCGGCTCAGTTCAAGTTTGGCTGCCTCCACCAGGTTCCATATACGTCCGCGTTCGAGCTCGGATAACCGGTTGAGCTTGAGTCCGGTTTCGGTAGCGAACCGATCGATCAGTATTTCGGCGAAGTCCTTGCCGCCAAGAAAAGTATCGCCGGCTGAAGCGTGCACCTCCATGATTCCCTCGAAGAGCTCCAGGATCGACACGTCGAACGTACCGCCGCCCAAATCGAAAACCAGGAACTTGCTCTCTGCGTCTCGTTGATTCAGGCCGTAGGCAATAGCCGCGGCGGTCGGCTCGTTGATCAGGCGCTCGACCTTGAGCCCGGCCAACTCGCCAGCGGCCTTGGTCGCATTGCGCTGGGTATCGTTGAAATAGGCGGGAACGCTGATCACCGCCTCGGATATATCCTCACCAAGGTGCGCTTCAGCATCTTCCTTGAGCGCGCGCAGAACCATCGCCGAAAGCTCCTCCGCCCGAAAGTCGTGCTCGCCGAGGGAAAAGACCCTGTCGGTTCCCATCGCGCGCTTGAAATGCGCCGCCGTCTTTTGCGGATGGGTGGACAGGCGCTCAGCGGCCGGTCTGCCGACAAGGATCTCACCGCTCTCGTCGACGGTGACGACCGATGGCGTCAGGGCATCGCCGAGCGCATTTGGGATGACGTCCGGCTTACCATCCAGGTAATGGGCAGCCAAAGAGTTGGTTGTCCCTAAATCGATACCCACGATCGTCATTGAAGTCCCGATTTGATGGCCTGTTTTGGGCAAGCCTGCCACCTTCCAGGGTGAATTGCACCTCAATGTGGTCTGTCTTCAACCCAGATTTCATAAATGAGCTGTCCGTTTGATGGCGCGTTTGGTCGATTGCGCAATAAGAATTGACCAAACACGTCATCAAATTGGCAATCTATCTGGGAAATCCGGGTTTATATCGCGCCCCAATATTTTTCTGCAAGCATGTCATACCGGGTGGAGATTCTGCGGAAGTATTTGATTATATTGAAGAACCAATTCCCCTGGTTACGCGACCCATGGAGATACGGGTTAATGCAGATGGGGTTTTGCGCTAAGACTGGGCTATTATTGACCTGACAGCGCCTTACAACACCACGGAAAGCCTCGCTCATGGCCATCGCGACCGAGACACGTTCGGAAATAATTGAAGCACCACAAATCAATGACATACGTTACGACTGGACGCGGGCAGAAGTCGCCGCGCTGTTCGAGATGCCGTTCAACGATCTGATCTTCCGGGCGCAAACTACTCATCGCCGCTATTTCGATCCCAATCAGGTGCAGATGTCGACGCTGCTCAGCGTTAAGACCGGCGGCTGTATTGAAGACTGCGCCTATTGTCCGCAAAGCGCGAGGTATGAAACCGGCGTCAGGGCCGAAAAGCTCATGGCAGTGGGCGCGGTCCTCACCGAGGCGCGCCGCGCCAAAGACGCCGGCGCGACGCGCTACTGCATGGGTGCGGCGTGGCGCAGTCCCAAGGATCACGACCTCGACGGGATTTGCGCCATGATCGAAGGCGTGCGCGAGCTGGGTATGGAGACCTGCGTCACGCTCGGCATGCTGACCGAGAAGCAGACCGCGCGCTTGCGCGATGCAGGATTGGATTACTACAACCACAACATCGATACTTCCGAGGAATATTACGGAAAAATCATCACGACCCGGACCTACCAGGACCGCCTCGAAACGCTGGCGCTTGTCCGTGACGCAGGCATAAACGTCTGCTGCGGCGGCATCGTCGGCATGGGCGAAGCGCGCGACGACCGTGTCGGCATGCTGCTCACGCTGGCCAATTTTCCCGAGCATCCTGAAAGTGTGCCGATCAACATGCTGGTTCGCGTCGCGGGCACGCCAGTTGAAAGCACGCCGGATTTAGATCCGTTCGAATTTATACGTATGATCGCGGCGGCGCGGATCATGATGCCCGCCTCCGTGGTGCGCCTGTCGGCAGGCCGAGAAACCATGAGCGACGAGGTCCAGGCGCTATGCTTCCTCGCCGGAGCGAACTCGATCTTCGTCGGACCCAAGCTGCTGACCACCGACAACCCTGAACGCGACCGGGACAACAAGCTGTTCGATCAGCTCGGAATCGCACCGATGCCGGCCTGACCGGTTCGTGACAGGCTCAATTTTGCCGCCGGATCGGATCGCGGGCGAGTGTTTATTTAACCTACGTGGATCACCGCCATCATACCCGCCTGCATATGTTCCAGGATATGGCAGTGAAACATCCAGTCGCCGGGATTATCGGCGACAAAGGCGATATCGATGGTTTCGCGCGGGCGCACCAATGCTGTATCGCGCCATTTTCTGAGAGTTATTGACTTTCCGTTGCGGGCGATCACGCGGAAACTATGCCCGTGAAGGTGCATCGGATGTTCGAAGACGGTGCGGTTTTGCATGCGCAGAATATGCGTCGTACCGCGCTTTAACGTCAGCAACGGATTCCAACTTTTACTTATTTCCATCAGCGCGCCGCCATTGATCGCCCACATCGCGCCGCGCGGCATCGGCTGTGTGCCACGCGCGGTTATGCGCCCGCCCATGGCCCCACCCTCAAGCAGGATCTCGTGGCGTTGCGCGGATTTAAGGTCAGGGGCCGCCAGGGGGTTCGCTTTGTGATCGAAGGGCCCGTCGGGAGCGGC
>JAPULJ010000554.1 GCA_027295145.1 Alphaproteobacteria bacterium
ACCAGGGCCGCACACACGAGAATCCAAGCAATGTCGAGAAGCTCGCCCGTGGTCGCCATATTCCGGAACTCCTCTTCAATTCGCGAAATGCGCACCGTCGATTGGACGCCTGCCCTGACTATCGCTTTTTACGCCCGGCAAATCATTTTTGCGGAACGGTCGCGGGCTATACTAGACCGGTTCGCCCGGCTCCGGGCCGACAATTGTGCGACGGCCCACCGCCTTCGGCAACGCTAGAATTCGCCTGCGGCTGATTTCGGGTAGTTCCAACAATGTAGAAGCAGGTCCGCTTACCCCCAACCGGTGGCATTGGCAGGCCGATGTCGTGCCGATTTTGCCTGTTCCACCCCCGAATTCGGACGCGAGAGGCACTTACGGCCAATGCCTCAGCCCGACCCAGGATACATTAGGATACATTCAGTCGTTGCGCGGAGGGATTTCCGAACTCCAAGCAATCTTGACAGAGGCATCCATGGAATTACTGCAAATTCTCCAAAGCCTCGTCAACGTTGGGATAAATATCGAGAATTGAGTCGAACCCACTTATCTTGAAAACCGACTGAATATCATTGTTGATCGAACAGATGGCAAATTTGCCAGCGATTTGCTCCACGCGCTTAGCCGCATACAGCATTGCGCTCAGTCCTGTGCTGGTCATAAAATCGACATGGGAAAGGTCCACCAAAATCGCCGTTTCCCCGACATCGAGTACCTCGATAAGCTTATCTTGAAAGACTTTACGTGTATTGATGTCGAGTGACCCGTGCGGCGCCAAGACAACCACGGTGCCTCTTTTGTTTCGATCTATCTTCATCTCAAGAACTCCTGGGCACCTTAAGCGTACGAGCAATTATACTCCGAAATTTTCATCCCGCAACGAGGTCCCGTCGCACTGGTGGGGCGGTTTTTCATCGGTTCTCTAGGACGGTCGCCGGGTGGATCCGGTCCGCTTTACTTGAGCCCTTTCTTCAGAGTCACATAGTTTTTTCCATCCTCGTGCCGGTACTCGAACTTATCCATCATGGTCTTTACGAAATGTACCCCCAATCCGCCAATCTCTCGGTCCTCCAGGCTTGCTTTGGTGTTGGGCTCTTTGGCCGTCCTTGGATCGAAGGCCAAGCCACCATCGACGGTACGAATAATGAGTTGATCGCCCCGCACCTCCAACCGGATTTCGATGAGTTGAACGCTCTCGTCACCATAGCCATAAGAGATCGTATTCGCCAGCAACTCCTCGAGAACGAGCTGTGCCGCGAAGGCGACATCGCGCGATAATTCCTCCCGTTTTGCGAAGGAATCGACTTGGTCCCTGACGACGGCTAGCTGGGCTAGGTCGTTTTCTATCGTCAATTCGAGCGGATCCGGTGCCTTATGCATGCTGGCCCATAATGCGCCGCATGACAACGCAAGTCATGTCGTCGAAAGGAGGTGCGTGTTCAGTGAACTCATTCACTCCCTCGATCACTCGTCTGGGTATGTCTTCTACCGGTACCTGGGTGCAATCCGCTAATATCTTTTCGAGGTTTGTCACCGAGAACTCTTCATTCGAGGAATTCTTCGCCTCCGTGAAGCCGTCCGTATAGCAGAAGACGGTGTCGCCAGGCCCTATCGCGATCGAACGCTCCCGATATTCGAGGTTCGGTTTGACCCCCACTGCAACGCCTCCCGTTAGCTGCAAGGGTTCCACATGGCGGTCGGAGCGAATCAAAATCGGCGGATTGTGACCGGCGTTCGCGAAGGTAAGCGTGGCCGTCGAACCGTCGAACACACCGTAAAAAACAGTCACAAATATGACCTTGTCATTGCTGACACAGAGCAGATCGTTCAGGTGCGAAAGAACCTCACCCGGCCTACCGCCGCGCCGGGCCGCTGCATCCAGAATTGTAAACGCGCGTGCCATGAAAAGCGCCGCCCCGGCGCCCTTGCCAGCGACGTCCGCAATAACGATACCCAGATTATTCTCGTCGAGTTCGATCACGTCATAGAAATCCCCGCCGACTTCCTTAGCAGGCTGCATCATGGCGGTGCATTCCACGGGGCGCTGCGGCGTCGGGGGCGAGAAAATCCGCGGAAGCATCGCGCTCTGCAATTCACGCGCGGATTGCAGTTCTTCCTCGATACGGGAAAACTCGGCGTTCGCCCTGTCCGATGCCCTCTTGCGCTCAATGACCCGTCCCAATTGAGTGCCTATTTGAGCCATTACCTCCAACAGGGGCTGGTAGGGTTCTGCGGTATCTTCGGAGAAGAACTCCAAGACAGCGGCGATTTCTCGTCCAATCAGGACGGGGAAGGCAAACGCAGCCCTAACGCCGAGTTCGATTGCCAACGGTGCCCGCGGGAATCTCGAGTCTGCGCCTATATCCTCGATCCAAATCGGGTTGCCACTCGTCAGGACACGACCGGGTAGGCTGGCGCCCTTTGCGGTGCGGGTTGCTTCCGTTACCCGCCGAAATGTCGAGAACTTGTCGGTGTCATCGATATGCCAAATTCCGCCGGGCGCCAGATCCCCAGTCGACTCGTCGAATGTGTAGAAATGTCCAACCGACCAGCCGGTGTGGGCGCAGACCTGGTCGAGCGCCAATTGCATGACTGTCTGGACGCTCACCGCTTCGTTAGCGGCGCGCGTGATCACTTGAGTTAATTGTAGAAATTCGGATTTCTCGCGCACGGCCTGTTCGGCCCGCTTGAGGTCGGTGATGTCGAGTTCGATGCCGCCGACCGCGATGATCTCGCCGGAATGGTCCCGGACCGGGAACTTCACGTCGGCCATGGTGTGCGACACGCCCTTGCGCGCGATTGTATAGTTGTTCTCGACGATGGTGTTATTTTCGATCACTTGACGATCGTGAACCCCAGCCTCGCTCGGCTCTATATCGAATTCCCGATCCAGATGGACCTCGTCGAGGGTTTTTCCGCGGACGAAGTCGGTTGTCACTCCATAGAAGTCTTCGTAATGGCGGTTAACAAGTATATAGCGCCCGTCTTTGTCCCTGAGGTGCACATTCGCGGGCATGTTGTCGACCACGGACTTGAAGCGTGCCGCCTGAGACCGTCGGCGCTCGACGACACGACCAAGTTGCGTACCGACTGACGCCATGACCCCCAGCATCGTCTCATCGGGTTCCAGGGGCTCGATAGAAAAGAACTCGAGCACGGCGACGACATCGTCGCCGACCAGCACCGGAAAGGCGGCCCCGCCTTTAATTCCAATATCCTTGGCCACGGCGGCCCTGGAAAATTTCTCATCCTCGCTTAGATCGACGATCCACGTCGGTTCGCCGCTGGCCAGCACACGGCCGGGTAAGCCGACACCGGCCGCGAACTCGGTTTTCTCGGTGACTTCCCGGAAATTGGCAAATCGCTCGACGTCATCGAGATACCAGATTTTTGCTGAAGTCATTTCACCCGTGGCATCATCGACCATGTAGCAGTGTCCAATCGGCCAACCGCCAAACGCGCAAATGTCCTCCAGGCAAGTGCGAATGGCATCCTCAATGGTCCTGGCCTGATTGGCTGCGGAGGCGGCCTCGCGCAGCAACTGAAGCGATGCGGTTTGCTGCCTAAGGGCTTCGGTCACCGCTTCGCGCCGCTTTTG
>JAPULJ010000555.1 GCA_027295145.1 Alphaproteobacteria bacterium
GCCGCACTCCAGGCCGAGCCACCAGCCGCTACCAACCACGGAGCCGCAGAGGACGGCGTAGCAATTATATGGAATGGTCCGCGGGTCTTGCCGTCCCTGGCGCGTTTGACGGCGGCCACCCAGGGCGGCACGGCGAGTGATTCCGCGATTCATGTCGCAACCGCCAGCGGTCGCGCCAGTGATGTCGTTCCTGTTAACCGCGATGGCGGTCCGGCCAAGCCGATTAGTACGGGTACCGCTGCGCCAAAACCGGGAGCACGCCCAGTATGGCTCGAGGCGGCAATCGCCGATGCACGATCAATCCAAAGCACCACCCAGCGCGGAAAGGCCGCACAAAAGGTGGTGGCGCAACCTTGGATTACGGAAGCAATGCTCGAAGCTCTCGTTAAATATGAAAAACTAGCGCTCGAACGTAAACGTTAAGGGGGGCGGCCGAGCTTCGGTGCGCGCCCGGTGTATTTAGAAACTTCGACCATCGTATTTCACGCGGCCCGTGGTTCGCACGGTGCGCTATAATACCGTCATGTTTGAGTGTCGTGACGTTCAATGCTGACTGTCTACCCGCTCGAACGGAGCCGCGGCATTCTACGGTTCGAAGACCGTGAATACCCTTGCGCGTTAGGATGCAACGACGTTCGAAGCACGAAACGCGAAGGCGACGGCGTAACCCCGGCTGGGATATTTTCTTTACGGCAGGTGTTCTATCGCCCCGATCGACTGCCGCCGCCAACAAGCGGGTTGCCGGTGCGTGCGCTCGGCCCCAACGACGGATGGTGCGACGACCCGGGGCATCGCGACTATAATCGGTTTGTCAGGCTGCCCTTCGAAGCTTCGCACGAGGCACTTTGGCGCGAGGACAATCTCTACGATGTAATCGTCATCGTCGGGCACAATGACGACCCACCGCACCCGGGGCTCGGCAGCGCCATATTCATACACTGCGCCACCCAAGACTTCGCGCCGACACAGGGCTGCGTTGTCCTGGCCCGTGAGACATTGGTTGAATTATTGCCGCGGCTCGCGCCCGATATTGCGTTGCACATAATGGAAGCTCAGGGTTAGCTGCCTTAGACGACCAGACGGGCACCGAATACGCCGGTGCCGACCCGAACGTGGGTTGCGCCCAGTGTTATCGCTGTTTCGAAGTCGGCCGACATGCCCATACTTAGCCCCGATACGCCATTTCGCTCGGCGATGGTGCGCAACAAGGCAAAATGCGGCGCCGGAGCTTCGCTCAGCGGGGGAATACACATCAAGCCCACCACTGGCAGCCCCGCAGCGCGGCAATAGGCGATGAACTGATCGGCGGCGTCAGGCCAAATTCCCGCCTTCTGCGGTTCCTCACCGGTATTGATTTGCACGAAGCAATCCCGCTCAAGTCCGGCCCGGTCGAACGCGGCGGCAAGGCGATCGGCCAATTTAGGACGGTCGAGCGTCTGAATGACGTCGAACAACTCCACCGCATCGCGCACTTTGTTGGTCTGCAGCGGACCGATTAGGTGTAGCTCCAAGTCGGATCGCTCGGCGCGGCGCGCCACCCAATGGTTTTGAGCTTCCTGAATGCGGTTTTCGCCAAACACGCGCTGGCCGGCGGCTAACGCGTCATCGAGTCGTGAATCGACCTGCCCTTTGCTTACAGCAATAAGGGTGGTATCGCCGGCTTGGCGGCCGCTCGTTTGAGTGGCTGCCGCGATCGACTCGTTGATGCGTCTTAAATTGCTTGCGACATCATCCGTCATATCAGTCCCGCAGATAAATCGTGAGGGCCAATGAGCCTTGCAAACAAAACTCCGAAATTCCGCTCGTCCGTGCAACGTATTATATAGGGGTCATGGCAAATCGTATTCGCAGCTTCGCCGACCTGATCGCCCCGGTCACCGAAGAGGATTTCTTCGCGACGTATCACGACCGGCAATTCCTTCACGTCCCTGCTCCCGACACCGACAAATTTGCTGATGTGATGTCGTGGGACATCCTCACGAATATGCTCAACATGACGTCGATTTGGAGCCCTACCTCTCTCAGTATTATGCTCGACACCAAAGAGATACCGGCCGAGCAGTACTGCCGCCAGGCGGTCGACCGAAATAACCAGCAGAGCCTTCAGCCGGACACCGAAAAAGTAAAAAGCTGGCTGCGGCGCGGCGCTTCCCTGGTCGCCAACGACGTGGATACGCTATGGCCCGGCACGGCGGCCGCCGCGAACGCGCTTGAGCAACGGCTGGGCGGGAAGATTCAAAGTAATCTTCTATGAGAAGGCGCTTAGCGCCGATCCATGAGCCTGCGCAGATGGGGAATCTGCTTGCGATTCTGGTCCACGGCCACACAAACCCGAAGCTCTCAAAACTGCTGATTGCGAGCGCTATTTCCGGCTCAACTACTCGAATTCTGCTATGCGTGTCACCGACGACACAAGAAGCCACGACGGGCCGGGATCGGGCCTCACCCAACGAGGCGGCGCTGGCCCACTACCAAGCAGGCCAGACACCGCGCGAGTTCCAGTCTGATCTGGCGATACGGATCGAGCTCACCGAGCTAGCACGGCCTCGG
>JAPULJ010000556.1 GCA_027295145.1 Alphaproteobacteria bacterium
CGGCGTGATTTCGGCGGAAGATCAACGCGCGATCGCCGGGAATGGTGATCCAGTGCTTGCGCGTCATTTCGCGCTCGAGCTGGCCGGGCCCCCAACCCGAATAGCCGCGCACGAAGATGGCGCGTTTCGGCCCCTTTCCCCGACCGATATCGGCAAGCACCTTCGGGCTGCCGGTCATCGCCAGCCCACCCTTGGTCAAATTGGTGTTGGCGATCCGGTAATCACGCGTATGGATGATGACGGCGCTACTGCTGGCGACCGGCCCGCCCCAATGAATGTCGATATTGCCTTTGACGCCCGCCGTACCCATGCCCAACACATGGAGAACTTCGGCGATGGGGCGGCGTCCTTTCACCCGATTGATGACGAAGCCGAGCGCGCCCTTGGGCCCATGCTCGACCATGAGAATGACGGTGCCGGCGAAGCGCGGATCGGGCATGGCTTGGGTGGCGACGAGAAGCCGGCCGGCGATCGATGTCGGCTCTTCGGTGTGCGCGGGGCGCTCATCGGCAATGCCCGCGAGCAGGATCGTCGGGGCGATGAGTAGGGCTACGATCAGATGGCGTGCGTTCATTGCTCAAAGGTGCCCGAAGAGGACGGTCCGAGACAAGCTCTCGTGCGTGCGATCGAGGTAAATTATCTCGGCTTTATCGACGCATAGGGCGATTTCGCCAGAGCCCGCTTGAGCTTGCCGATATGATCGTATTTGCTGGCGAGCTCATTGACCACGGCAACAGTGGCGAAGCGGCCTTTGCCGGTATTGTAGTATATCGTGTTGGCGTTGAATGTCCGAGCCCCGGTGGGCCCGATTCCGGTGATCGCCTTGGCCATGACAATCACATCCTTGCGCCCGTCGCCGTTCACGTCTGCGAAGGCAATCGCCGTGATCTCCCAGCAAGACCAGTCGTTGGCGTGGGCCTTGGGAAAGCGGTAGACCGTCAGCCCGCCGCGCCGCAACTCGAACCGGCACTTGCCCGGACCCGAACGGTCGTCGATGAGAGAGACGAAGCGTACCTTGCCGAACCCGGCGAGTTCCGTATCGAAACTCTGCTTGCCGATCAACGTGCCGCCTTCGGCCAGCGCCACGCCGGTCAGAGTGACGAGGACAGCGATACCGATCAACCCAATCACAATCCTGCTCACATATGCCCCCTGGTTCCAGGTGCCAGTCCTGCTTGAATACTACACAGGTGGTTTGGAATTGTTGCCACAATTTCATCTCTATCAGGGCCGTCGTATCGGATTGATTGCGGATTGCGGTTCAGGCAAAATAAAGGTCGGTAAGAATCCAAGGGAGGCTCAGCCATGAAACGCACTCTGGTTTCCATGATCGGCGCGGCGCTGCTCGCGCTGGTTCTCTCGCCCCTACCTGCGGCGGCTCAGAAGGCCGAGGTGTTGTGGCTCGGCCAAGCCTCGGTCCGCATCACCAGCACCACCGGCAAGGTGGTGATGATCGATCCGTTCTTACGCAAGAATCCCAAGACCCCGAAAAAGTGGAAAGACCTCAAGGCGCTCGACAAGATCGACGTGATTCTGATCACCCACGGGCATTTCGACCACACCGCCGATGTCGGCGCACTGGCCAAGCTGACCGGCGCCAAGGTGGTCGGCTCGGGCGCAATGATCGGCCAGCTTGTCAGCCACGGCGTTATCCCCAAGAGCCAGGCGATCTCGATGAACAAGGGCGGCACCATCATGCCCATGGGGCCCGGCGTGAAGATTTCGATGGTCCCGGCCGATCACAGCTCCTCGCTACGGCTGGTCGATCCGGACATCAAGAAGCCGCGCTTCATCTATGCCGGCGCGCCAGTAGGATATGTCATCACACTGGAGAATGGGTTCACAATTTACCATTCGGGCGACACCGGCGTGTTCGGCGACATGGCCTTGATCCGAGCACTCTACAAGCCGGACCTGGCGATGGTCTCGATCGGCGGGCACTTCACCATGGACCCGCGCGGTGCGGCCTACGCGCTTACGGTGCTGCTTAAGCCAAAAGTCGTGATCCCGATCCACTACGGGACATTCCCGCCGCTGAAGGGCACACCCGCCGAACTGGCCAAGGCGCTGGGCAGCGCGCCAATCAAGATGATGGCGATCCAGCCGGGACAGGCGGTGAAGTTTTAGAGGACCAGGCCTAGCCTCAAGGGAGCGCACGCCGCCGGCCTACTCCGCCGCCGCGGGTTCTTCTGCGCCCTGGCCCGCCGCTTCCTGCTGGCGGGCCCACATGCTGGCATAGGCGCCGCGCTTGGCGAGCAGTGTCCGATGAGTGCCGCGCTCGACCACGCGGCCCTTGTCGAGCACCAGGATTTCGTCGGCATCGACGACGGTCGACAGGCGGTGGGCGATGACCAGCGTCGTCCGGTCGGTCGAGACCTCTCGCAGGCTTGCCTGGATTTCCTTTTCGGTATGGGTGTCGAGGGCGGAGGTGGCCTCGTCGAACAGCAGGATCTCCGGGCCCTTGAGAATTGTCCGGGCGATGGCCACACGCTGTTTCTCGCCGCCCGACAATTTGAGCCCGCGCTCACCCACCTTGGTTTTGTAACCGTCGGGCAAACCGACGATGAAATCATGGATGCGCGCCAACTTGGCGGCCTGCTCGACCTCCTCGCGGCCAGCCCCGGATAACCCGTAGGCGATATTGTAGTAGATGGTGTCGTTGAACAGCACCGTGTCCTGGGGAACAATGCCGATGGCGGCGCGCAGGCTGCTTTGCGTGACCTCGGCGATGTTCTGACCGTCGATCTCGATGCGCCCGCTCCCGATATCGTAGAAACGAAAGAGCAGCCGAGAGATCGTCGACTTGCCCGAACCGGTCGGCCCGACGATGGCCACCGTCGAACCCGGGGCGGCGGTAAAGCTGAGATCGTGCAGGATGCGCCGGCGCTTATCGTAGCCGAAGGAGACCTTCTCAAAGCGGATCTCGCCGGGACCGTTGGCGATGTCGGGCGCGCCGGGCACGTCTTCGATCTCGGCTTCGATGTCGATTATCGAGAACATGCGCTCCATATCGATCAACGACTGCTTGATTTCGCGATAGACGAAACCGAGGAAGTTAAGCGGCAGGTAAAGCTGAATCATGTAGGTGTTGACCAGGACGAAATCGCCCAGCGTCATGGTGCCATTCACCACGCCGAGGCCGGCCATATACATCACCGCCGTCAGGCCGACCGAGATGATCACACCCTGGCCGACATTGAGCGCCGAAAGCGAAGTCCGCGAGAGGACCGCCGCGCTCTCGTAGCGCTCGAGCGCGTGGTCGTAGCGCCTCGCCTCATGTTCCTCATTACCGAAATACTTGACTGTCTCGTAGTTGAGCAGGCTGTCGATCGCCTTGGTGTTGGCTTCTTCGTCGGTGCGGTTCATGGCGCGCCGGTACTTGATGCGCCATTCGGTGATCAGCATGGTGAAGACGATGTATCCGGCGATCGTCACGAAGGTGACAAGCGCGAACCAGACATTGTAGAGCCACCACAGGATGCCGCAGACCATCAGGATCTCGACCAGGGTGGGGATCACGTTGAACAGCATGAACGACAGCAGAAATTCGATCCCCTTGGTGCCGCGCTCGATGGCCCGTGACAAGCCGCCGGTCTTGCGGTCGAGATGGAAGCGAAGAGCCAGAGTGTGTAGGCGCTGGAAGGTGCGCAGCGCGACAGTGCGGATGGACCGCTGGGCGACCTTGGCGAAGATCGCATCGCGCAGCTCGCCGAAGGCAACTGTCAGCACCCGCACCATCCCGTAAGCAACGAGGATGCTGATCGGCACGGCGATGACGGTGATCTTGTTCTCTGTCAGCGCGTCGACCGCAAACTTGTAGAGGATCGGGATATAGACATTGGCCAGCTTGGCGCCGACCAGCAAGGTCAATGCCACCACCACCCGCACCCGCAATTCGAGCCAGATATCCGAGGTGCCGCGGCGCGGCCACAGATAAGGCAGCAGCGCGCGCAAAGCCCGGCGCTGATGGCCGGGCTTGGCGGTTTTTTCGGGGTCCAGCGGCAGCGGTCTCATCTATCCCTCATTCCAAGCAGAGATGGGCCCCGGCCCTCCCGCAAGCAAGGCGGGCAATCGAATGCTCTGCCGATTGTTCCTTTGCGGCCACACTGCCAGATGGACACACCGGAAGCGTTCGAGATTCGGCCCCGGCTTGTCGGTAATTGCAGTAAAGCGTAGAACTCGTCGTCGACACATCTCGACAATCCGGGCGTTCCAGCCCGGCTCCGGCCGCGGCATCGCCGACAGACACCGACTGCACCACCAACCCCTCACCAAAGGACAGTGAAACATGGCTGCATTTCTAATCGCCCACGTTACCGTAAAGGATCAGGACAAGTTGAA
>JAPULJ010000557.1 GCA_027295145.1 Alphaproteobacteria bacterium
TGGCAGCTGGGCACGCGCGCGATTGACAGCGTCCTCGATTGTCGCATCGATCTGGTCCTGTACTGCACCGTCTTTTGCAAAGCCGCCAGCCACTCATATGCTCCATAGTGCCAACTTAGTGTAGAGAAATATCACCACAAAGATGAAGGAATGACAACCAAGAAATTTGTGGGCGGTCAAAGCCGAGAATCCAGGATTTCGATGGCTTTCGGAAGTTTCTTCCATCGGGGTTTCGATGGCCGCCGCGAGTGTCCGCTACGGGGCCGAAAGCGGAAGTTCGTGAAGTGCACACTTTCGATGCGACGCCAACTCTACGAATGACTGCTTCCGCCTACAAGCGGCCGCTCAGAAATCGGCGCGGCCGGCGTCGTGACAAACGGCAAGTGGCCAATTACGAACATTCAGAAAAGCGAATTTTTTGGGAATTGCCCACCGACTGCCTGATGAGAGACCAGTGGGTCGATGGTTACTCCGGCAACCCCGCCTTGCGCAGGCCAGCAACATAAAGCTCTGCGAACTTTTCACCTAGGTAGGGATGCCCTGCAAACAAGATGTCCTCCTGGGCATAGGAACAGGAGTACTCTGGCTTTTTCTCTAAAAGCTCGCGCATCACCGTCGCTGCTTCAGAGGGCCTATTTTCGTGACCCAAGATCGACACCAGCGTGGCGAAAGGCCGATACGTCACATTCGGTTGTCGTATCGATTTCCTTACGGAGCGTTCCGCATCCTCAAGTTGTCCCAACTTGTAGTAAGCCATCCCTTTCAGGTGCAAGAAGGTCCACATGTGGGGGTCGTGTGGACTGAGGCGAATGGCTTCCTCGAACCCCGGAAGCGCTTCGTGCATTTTGTCTGCACAAGTAAGGGCCTGTGCAAGTCCGAAGTGCGCCTGTGCAAAACTTGGATTCAGATCGATGGCGCTCTCAAGTTCCGCGATCGCCATATCATGTCGGCCTTGCAGGGCATAAATCCGACCCAACGCAAAATGGCCGAGAGCATCTTTGTCGTCTAACGTTACGGCACGCTTTGCGCAGGTCAGCGCTTGACGCAGGGAGTCGTCGCGCGATTCGTGCGGTCCATACCAGGTACGTTGATAATGTACGTATGAGAGCCTGGCGTAGGCAGCTGCAAAGTTCTCATCCAAATCTATCGCTCGTTCAAGCAGCGTCTTGGCCTCGGCCAGTCCTTCGACCGTGAACTTGTACATGTGCCACAGGCCCTGCTGATAGTAGTCCCACGCATCGAGATTCTCAGGCGCTTTCGCACGCGCCCTTTTGCTTTCACTGGCCGCAAGCTCAGGATCGATAGCCCCGGCAATGCTTAGCGCAATTTCATCCTGCACGGCAAAGACATCTTCAAGTTGGCGTTCATATCGCTCCGCCCAGAGATGATTTCCCGTGTCCGCCTCAACGAGCTGAGCATTTATTCGCACCCGCTGGTCGCTCCGACGAACACTGCCTTCAACCACATACCGGCAACCAAGCTCATTTGCAATCTGCCTGACGTCGACAGCTTTGCCTTTATAAGCGAAGGCCGAGTGCCAAGCCATCACAACCAGCGAGCGGTTGTGGGCCAGGGCTGTTGTGATGTCCTCGGTGATCCCATCGGAGAAATACTCCTGTTCCGGGTCACCACTCATGTTGGTAAAAGGCAACACGGCCAGGGACGGCTTGGCCGATACATCCACCGTTGGCGTGCTCGAAGACGATGTGATTTGCCCCTCTAAACGCACGCGGTAAGCGCGAACCGGCTTCTCAATATTCTTGACTTGCTGCTCGCCCAAGTCCTCGAAGGCCAAAGCGAGTTTCCCTTCTACGCTCTGGCGGACCATGTCTGAGATACAAATCCCGCCTGGTTCTGCCAGGCTCTCAAGCCGTGCGGCGACGTTCACGCCATCGCCATAAATCTCATTGCGATCGACGATGACATCGCCGAGATTGATACCGATACGAAACTGGACTCTACGTTGGTCCGGCAGGTGTTCGCTGCGGGCCTTGAGATCACGCTGGATCACCACCGCACAGGTGAGGGCGTTGACCACACTGGCGAATTCCGCTAACACCGCATCGCCGGCGTAGTGCAGCACCTTGCCGTTGTGTTTTTCAATCGAGGTGGTGAGGGTGTCGAGGTAGGCGCTTAAGGCACGATGGGTGCCCTCCTCATCCTCGCCGGTGAGCCGGCTGTAACCGGCGACATCGGCGTAAAAGATGGCGGCAAGCTTGCGCTCTAGAGGCTCGGTCCCCATGGAGAAGATTTCTTGGTCCCTCTGCCTAGAAGGCTAACTATGTTACACGTTTAGTCACAGTTTCGTCACAACCAGCGACACATTAGGGGTACAGTGAAATCCAACTTATTGATTCGGGAAAGGGTGAACTGGACCGCTAGTCCAGCGACACTCTAGTTGGGAATCAGTGGGTCGAGATCGCGTTTCAAGCAATCTGGGAATGTCCGCTATGGGTCGTCTCCTGCCTGTCGCAACTCTATTATCTGACCGGCAGCTCCTAGGCGAAAGCGGTCATTCAAAGATGGCCTGACTGAGCAAATGAACTCCTTTGACGAATGTCGGCTTCCGCCTACAAGCGGAAGTTCAGATCGTGCTAATCTGAATTTGGTGACAGGCCGAGTTCGGCCAATACCGGCCGTTCGATCCTAACGTGGCTTGGAAAGTACTCTGCTAAACTTGGCTTTCCAATTCGGAAATACTCGTTCCGACGGCTAGTAGGCCGAGAGCCCCCCAAGGACTGGATCCAATGTCAGCCCAAGCCTGGCAGGCGGAGTTTTGGGACACTACGGGCGTCACGGAACGGCCCTTCCGTTAACATCGGGAGGCCGCTAGTATCGCCTAAATATTGCGTATCGGCGTCGCCCGATATCGAAACCACGGAGAACACCGAAGATGCGATCGATCAAAGTAAGCAGGCGAATTCACTCGGCACCAGCCAAAGTCTGGGCGGTCCTCGCCGACTTCCCGAACATTGCGACGTGGAACACAGGTGTCGCGAAGTCATTCGCGACGTCCGACAGCACGGGCGGCGTAGGCGCACGACGGCACTGCGATCTGGTCCCATTTGGCGAGCTCGAAGAAACCGTCAAAGAATGGGACGATACACGCCGCATGGTCATCAGCATCGACTCTGCGAAAAAACTGCCCATCGCCCACGGCGAAGTCACATTCGTTCTTAGCCCCGCGGACGACGCTACCGAGGTAAGCGTCAACTACGCCTACAAACCGAAGTTTGGCTTACTCGGGCAGATCATGGGTAGCGTTGCCCTGGACGGACAGCTTACCAAGGGTTTCAAAGGG
>JAPULJ010000558.1 GCA_027295145.1 Alphaproteobacteria bacterium
ATCGGACGCCTTGCGGCCGGCGAGGATGCGGCTGTTGCCGCCGCTCATGCCAAGAAATTTGCGACCCGGGCGGCGCTCGCCGGGATCGCCGACTGTATGCAGGCGATGGGCGCAGCCGGGGCGCGCGCCGACTACCCGCTCGGCCGGCACCTCGCCGGGGCCAAGCTTGCCGCTTTCATTGATGGGACTACCGAGATCCAGAACCTGGTGATCGGACGGGCGCTTGTCGCCCGGGCCGGCGCCGCCTCGGATCGGCGCGTTACCCGTTGAGGTCGTCGACGGCACGCTTGTCGCACCTGTTGCTATTACGGTCTTTCAAATCTCGATAAGTGATGAAGAACCGCTGCCGGTTTCGCCATGCGGCGCGCCTGACCACGGCGCACGGAAACCCAGTCAAACTGTACCCAGCTGGTAAGATAGTTCTCTAGAATTTAAACGATGAAGAGAACCGCAACGCAGGCAAAAACGTCGTCAGGCAACGGAAAGGAGCTCAGTTAGACCGTTTGGCACAAAGTCTGCCCCCGTGGCATCCGCCGCACCCTTATCTCGGCGGCCTTGTTCCCACCCGTTTTTGACCGTTTCGCTTGTAGTAAGCGAATCAAGGGTGCCCATTGTCTCTTCGACCTGCGTCCTGTTCATGATGCCGCCCGTAAGCAGAGCCCGACGCATATGCTCCATAAACTGCGGCTGTAGGTTACCGTTGGCACCGAGTTCGTAATCGACCACACCGGCCACGTATCCAACAAAATAAAGCCTTTGCTCGGGCGTGCTGCCAAAATTCGAATCAGCGGCAGCGATAGCTCTCCCTAGAAAATAGCTGAGATTGTGCGCCTGTATGTCGAACGAATCATCCGAAACAAGTGCGATAGTTTCCGGTGCTGGTGATGTGGCTGGGCCACGCATCTCTTCAAGCGCCTTTTCTCGCCGCTCTTCCAAATTATTTCGCACGGCGGGATTGGTCCAATACTTTACCCGTTCGACGATCTTCGCGAGCGGAGACGACTTCAGAATGTAGCCGTCACCACCCGCTTCGAGGCCCTTTTTTATGTTATCGGCATCGTCGAGACCGGACAGGAAAACGATCGGTGTTTTACGACCGAACTGCTCCCGAATCCGGCGGCAGGCATTTATTCCATCCAGTTCAGGCATCAAAATGTCGAGCAGCACCAATTTCGGCTGAACCCGATGGAGCAGGCTTAGCGCTTCCAGGCCGTTGGCGGCGACCATGACATTGAAACCGTTTTCGCTGAGGATTTCCGTGTACAAATTACGCCACTCCGGGTCGTCGTCAGCAAGGACAATGGTTTTTTTGCTCATAGACTATCGCTCGATCAGACCTCGTATCTATATCTGTCGATTATAGGCCGGAGTTGGTTAATCAAAGGCTAAACAGAAAATTCCCATAGGGCTTTCGTCCTCCTGTCCGTCGTCTGATGATTCGTGACAGGCGGCCGCTTAAAATAAGCGAGGAATTGACTCATCCGGCGCGCATGCGATCGCGCAGCACTTAGACTTAGGTGGCCAGGGCCAACACCACGCCGAAGGCACGGTCGAGCGCAGGGTCTTCGAAAAAAGTTCGTTTGGGTCGGTCCTCACGAGAGCATTCCGATAGTTTCACCTGGACGCCTGCTCTTAGCCGTGTTGGCGGAATACCCCTCAAGAGTTCGTTCGATTGCGTTGAAGTTGCTTCACCCAGCCATCATCTCGGTAACCGCCGCGAGGTATTTCACCGCGAGATCGTCTTCGGCTTCGTGCCGGCGATCCTTGATCACCCAGGCGCCGCCGACCATGACATCGCGGATGGCATCCCGCGCGGGCGCGAAGACGAGGCTGTCGAGAAGGAACTCGCCGCTGCGGCCGGCCAACCCGGCTTGATCTGTGTCGATGACGATGAGATCGGCGCGGTATCCGGGCGCCAGGCAGCCTGTTTGGGTGCCGAGCGCCGTTGCGCCGCCGTCCAGCGCCCGGCGCCAGAGCCCGGCGCCGATGCTGGCGCTCTGGTCCGGCAGGCTGGGATCCGGTTGGCTGGGTTCCGGCAGGCTGGGGCTGCGCTGGCGGTGGATCAGTCGTTGGCCGTAATCGAGCAGACGGAGTTCCTCGAAAGGGTCGAGTGCGACGTTGGCGTCGGAGCCGATACCGATGCGGCCCCCCTCGCGCAAATAGTCAGGGAGCGCGAAGAGCCCGTCGCCGAGATTTGCTTCGGTCGTCGGGCACAGGCCGGCAATGGAGCCCGACCGTGCCGCCCGCCTGATCTCGACTTCGCTCATATGGGTGGCGTGGACCAGGGTCCAGTGATGGTCGACCGCGGCATGATCCAGCAACCAGGCGACAGGCGGTGCCCCCGACCAGGCGATGCAGTCGGCGACTTCCTTAGTGGTCTCGGCGATGTGGATGTGGATCGGCATTGTCGGGTCGATCGCGCCGGCGCCCTCTAGCATTTCCGAGAGCGCTTCGGGCGGCACCGCGCGCAAGCTGTGGGCGGCAATGCCAAGGCGGAAGTCCAGCTTGCCGGCGTGCCTTGCGTGCAACGTTTCGAGCATTGCGAGATATTCGCTCGTGCTCTTGGCGAACCGCACCTGGGCATCGACCGCGGGCTGGCCGCCGAAATCGGAAGTTTGGTAAAGCACCGGGAGCAGGGTCAGGGCGATGCCGGCCCGGTTGGCCGCAGCAATGATGCGCGAGGACATTTCAGTAGAGTCCTCGTAGGCCGATCCGTCCGGCGCGTTGTGCAGGTAGTGGAATTCGGCGACCCCGGTATAGCCGCCTTTGAGCATTTCGAGATAGAGCCAGCCGGCGATGGCCTCGACCTGATCAGGCGCCAGCCGGGCCAGGAAGCCATACATGACATCGCGCCAACCCCAGAAATCATCGCCCTTGGCTAGCTTCGAATCCCCGGGATCCTTCGTGCCCGTTTGCTCGGCAAGACCGGCCATGGCGCGCTGAAAAGCGTGGCTGTGCAAGTTCCCCATGCCCGGCAGCACCGCCCCCTCGATCCGCTCGCAGCCCCTGGTGTCGGCACCGGCCTCGATCGATTGGATCATCCCGGCTTCGTCGATCTCGAGGACGATGTCGTCGGCCCAGCCGTCCTCAAGCATCGCCGTTTTGCACCAGATTCGCCGCACTTTTTATCGCTTTCCCGATCGCCGTTTCGCCGCCGTAGGAGCCACGGTATGATAGGCGGGTTGTCACTACAAGCAGGCCCAGCCGGGGCGGGAGAAACAATGGTCAGCCACCGCATGGACGCGATTTGGCTCAACGCGCGGCTCGCCACGATGGCGCATACCGGCGTGCCCTACGGTGCCGTCGAGGATGGCGCTCTGGCGGTTCAGGGTGGCCGCATCGCCTGGGTCGGCGCCCGCGACGACCTCCCGGACAAGCCCGAAGATTTCGCCGAAACCGTCCACGATTGTGGCGGGTGCTGGATCACCCCCGGCCTGATCGACTGCCACACGCATTTGATCTATGGCGGCAACCGCGCTGGTGAATTCGAAAAACGCCTCGAAGGAGTGAGCTACGAAGAGATCGCACGCGCCGGCGGCGGCATCCGTTCCACCGTCGAGGCAACACGGGCAGCTTCCGAGGACGCGCTGTTCGAGGCAGCCCAGCCGATTCTGCGCTCGCTGATGGCCGAGGGCGTAACGACGGTCGAGATCAAATCGGGCTACGGCCTCGACACCGAAAACGAAGCCAAGATGCTGCGCGTCGCCCGGCGGCTGGGCAGCACGCTACCGATCGATGTGCGGACCAGCTTTCTGGGCGCCCACGCCCTGCCGCCCGAATTCGAGGGGCGGGCCGATGACTATATCGACGCTGTCTGCACCGAAATGCTGCCTTCCATCGCCAGTGAAGGCCTTGCCGACGCCGTCGATGCTTTCTGCGAGGGCATCGGATTTTCGCGCGAGCAAACCAGAGCAGTCTTCGAAGCGGCCAAGGCCCACGGCCTACCGGTCAAGCTCCACGCCGAGCAGCTCAGCAATCTGCGCGGCGCGGTATTGGTGGCCGAATACGGGGGCCTCTCCGCCGACCATCTGGAGCATCTTGACGACGAAGGCGTGGCCGCCATGGCGGGCGCGGGAACCGTCGCCGTGCTGCTACCCGGGGCTTACTACTTCCTACGCGAAACCAACACGCCGCCGGTCGATAAACTGCGCGCCGCCGGTGTGCCGATCGCCATTGCCAGCGACAGCAACCCGGGCAGCTCGCCCGCCGGCTCGATCCTGTTGATGGTCAATATGGCCTGCACGCTCTTTCGTTTGACGCCCGAAGAAGCGCTCGCCGGCATTACCCGCAACGCCGGCCTTGCCTTGGGGATCGGTGAGCGTGCCGGCACTCTGGAGGTCGGCAAGGATGCCGATTTCGTGCTCTGGGATATCGACGAGCCGGCCGAACTCGCCTACCGGTTCGGCTTCAACCCTTGCGCCGGCGTGGTCAAGGGCGGACAGGCGAGACCGGGATAGGCGTCATCGCGCGGCGCGTTTATTTGGTCCCCATTCTAGAGCCGTTTCGAGCATCGATTTTAGGGCGGGGCGCACCCGTTCAGCGAGGTCGTCGCGGAAGGTGAAGGGCGGATCGTCTTCCATGTAAGTGGCGTACGATAGCTCGAGCTGGAAGGCGTGGATGCCGTCCTTGGGCGCGCCGTAGTGGCGGGTGATGTAGCCGCCCTTGAAGCGGCCATCGACGGCGAGGCTGTAGGTATCGAAGCCCGCCAGCGAGCCGGCGAGGCGGTCGCGCAATGAGCCATCGCAGCTGGAGCCGTCCGCCGTGCCGAGGTTGAAATCGGGCAGCCTACCGTCGAAGAATCGCGGAACGGCCGAGCGGATCGAATGGCAATCGAACAGAACCGCGTGGCCATGCCGGCGCTTGATCTCCTCGAGACTGCCAGCGAGGCGCGCGTGGTAGGGCTTCCAGAACTGCTCGCGTCGCCGGGCGATCTCGCGCGCGTCCGGCGCCGGGCCTTTGCGATAGATCGGCTCATTGGCGAATGTCGTGACCGGCACCAACTCGGAATTTCTGGCGCCGGGGTAAAGAGCGCTGCCATCCGGCGCGCGGTTGAGGTCGATGGCGTAGCGTGAAAATTCCGCTCGCAGGATTGCGATGCCGAGCGTCGGCACGAAATCGTAGAGCCGTTCCAAGTGCCAGTCGGTGTCCGGCAGGCGCTGGGCTTCGGGCGTAAGGCGGCCAGCCAGATCGCCGGGCAGGGCAGTACCCCCATGAGGAATGCTCATCAGCATCGGCGTATCGCCGGGGGTGAAGTGGAAACTTTCCATACTCTCCTCGGGCAGGCGATCCTCGGCATACGGATCGAGGTCCGCCAGTGGCTCCGCCATGAGGCCGCTTGACTCAATTTTGACCATAGTTTACAGGTAGTTCAGTTGTATATACAAGTTGGAATGAAAAGGTTTCTGCTGAGGTGTTCGGTTACGGCGGAAGCCGGGGCAAGCAAGACCCCACGGGCGGCATACGCCCGCAACAAGAACCGCTCCGAACTTGAAAACGTGAAACCCAAAAGGGAGGGAAAACCATGAATTTCCGTGCTGTGAAAATCGCTGCGATCGCCCTGGCAGGCGTCGTCGTGGCCGCTGGTTCGAGCTTCGCCGAGACCGTGAAGATCGGTTTCAATGCCCCGCTCACCGGCTTCGCCGCCGCCGATGGGAAGTCGGCCCTCAACGGTGCCTTGCTCGCTGTCGAGCAAGCCAACGCCAAGGGCGGCATCAAGGGTGTGAAGATCGAGCTCGTCTACTACGACGATCAGGCCTCGCCGAAGAATTCGGTTCCGGTGGCCAACAAACTGATCGAGAAGGACAAGGTCGTGGTCGGCATCTCGGGCAGCTATTCGGGCGCCACCCGCGCCGCCGCCGGGATCTTTCAGAAGGCCGGCGTGCCCTATATCTCGGCCTACGCCATCCACCCCGACATCACCCGCGCCGGCAACTACGTGTTCCGCACCTCCTTCGTCGGTGAGGTCCAGGGCCGCGCCGGCGCCAAGCTGATCGGCAGCATGCTCGGCAAGAAGCGGGTCGTGGTCATCACCTTGAAGAACGATTTCGGCAAATCGCTCGCCGCCGGCTTCAAGGAGAAGGCCGGCGCCTACGGCATCACGGTCGTCAACGAGTACGAATACTCGATCAAGGACCGCCAGTTCGGCCCGATCGTCGCCAAGGTCAAGGCCGACAAGCCCACCGCGATCTATGCGTCGGGCTATTTCTTCACGGCTGGGCCGCTGGTCTCCCAGCTACGTGCGGCGGGGATCAAGGCGGTAATCGTCGGCCAGGAAGGTTATGATTCGGAGAAGTTCATAAAGATCGCCGGAAAGGCCTCCGAAGGCGTCATCATCACCACCTCGCTCGACCGCGACTCCAAGTCCTCCGAAACGAGCGCCTTTATCGCCGCTTTCGAGAAGAAAACGGGCTCCAAGGCCGACATGGTCGCGGCCTCCGCCCATACTGCTGTGAAGGTCGTGGTTGCCGCCATGCGGCAGGCCGGCACCACCAACCGGTCAGCGATCCGAAATGCCATCGCCAAGATCAAGATCAGCGCATCGACCGGCGTGATTTCGTTCAATGCGCTCGGCGAGGTCCAGAAGGACGTGCAGGTCCAGGTTGTCAAGGGCGGCGCCTTCCGGCACCATTCGGTGATCAGCGACGCCAAGCTGTTGGCGCCTCCTAGCAAGTAGGGGCCAGCAAGTAAGGCCGAGCAAACCAAGCCGCTTCCGGCCTCCCTGGCGAAGCTCGTCCGGGAGGCCGGAAGTTATCATTCCAGTCCGATACGGGGGGGCCGTCTTGCTGGCCTTCGAATTATTCGTGCAGGGATTGGTGCAGGGGAGCATCTACGCCCTGATCGCGGTGGGATTGACGCTGGTCTACGGGCTGTTGCGGATCCTGCACGTCGCC
>JAPULJ010000559.1 GCA_027295145.1 Alphaproteobacteria bacterium
ATCAGGCGCTTGAACGGATTGCGCAGATGACGCCGGAGCAGTTGCTTCGCATCCTCGTCACCGGCCGGCGGCGTTAGTCCCTCGCCAGCGGTCCCCTGGCCGAGGAATTGCCGGACGAGCCCGATCAACGCCTCGGGACGCTCCCGGAAGCCCACATTGTCGAGCTTGAGCTCCTCGGTACTGCGATCACCGAACGCCGCCAAATGTTCATCGAACGCAGCCTTCAACGCATCGAGACTATCTTCGCTCTGGATGCGCCGCCAAATGCGCAACTCGTCGGTCTCGGCAAACAGCGCACTGTAATGGGGCCGCTCGGCGACCAGCCGCGCGAGACGGTCGAGCGAGCGCACCGGAGCCATGCTTTCCATTGCCCTTTGGCCACGCAGCAAATCGTTGTGCAGGCCAGGCCGGTCGGCCGGACCCCAGCGGGCGCAAAGCCGCTTGAGACCGGCGAACCAGATCATCGTGCAGAAATCGTTATCCAACGTCAGCCGCCACCTGCCGGCAAGGTCGTTCGCGATCGCCTGATAGGTATCGATCAGCGCAAATTCGTCATCGTCGGAAATGTCACGGCTGGCATGGCGGCGATAAGCGTCATCGAAGCATTTTAGGAACCGGCTCGCCGTGCGCCTGGCGGTAAACAGCTTCCAGCCCATCCGGACGCTGGCACATAGCCGGTCGAACCAAGCGAGATGGGCCATCTCGAACGCCTCGCCTTCGGCCACTCCGACCATCTCGTTCCATGCTGCCTTGTGGCCGTCGAGATGCGGCAGCAGCGACAGCACGGCGTACCAATTCGGCAGGTTGTAATAAACCCGCCCGTCGATCAGACCCAGCATCTGGCTGAACACTGGAAGGCTGTCGATCAGACCACGCCGGAATGGGAAAAAGCCGCGAATATAGCCGCGGAAAGCAGTCTCGTATCCCTTGCGCGCGAAGGAGAATGTGAGCGGCAGGGTAATACCGGGGTAACTTTCGACAATGTTGGAATTGTCCCAGACCTGAAGCCGCCCGGTCGGCGCGACAGAGGCGGCGAAGACGATCGGGCGGGCCTGCAGCAACCAGCATCGTCCGGCCGCGTCGAACGCCCATTCGATATCCTGGGGTGCGCCAAAATATATCTCGGCACGGCGGCCGGTCTCGTTCAGCGCCTGGATTTGACCGTCGTCGAGCACCGGGGCGCGGCACATTGCGCGGGGCAACGCCGCCTCGCCGACTCCGCCATCGTCGAGTGAGATGATGCGAAGAGTCTTCTCCGCGATCCGCTTCTCGATCGCGCCGCCGGCATCGCACAAATAGGTGTCGGTCTCGACCGCATCGCTGGTTACGCCTTCGCACAGCCCGTGGGCGGCGGAGATGATCGAGCGGCGGTCGGCGGTCTCGGGATCGCGGGTGAACATCACCCCGGCGGCGACAGAGGGCAGCATGCGCTGGATGATGACAGCGGGCGAAACCGCTCGGAGCGCAAGCTCTCGGCGATGGCGGTAATGGAGCGCACGCGCCGAATAGGCTGATGCCCAGACTTCACGAATGGATGCCTCGACCTCGCTTGGCGGTACATTCAGGACCGTATCCATCTGCCCCGCGAAGGAATTGGCCGCCGAATCCTCTCCCGGAACGGAAGAACGGACTGCAAAGCGCGGCTTCCCCGCCGCGCCAACGACGGTTTCCGCCAGCTCTCGGCAGAGAGCGGCAGGCAGCGTGGCGCGGATGACGATGTCGCGGATGGCATCTGCGGCGGCCTCGACCGAGTCCCGGTTGGTAAAATCGATGCCATCGGTGATCGCATCGATCGCGGCTGCACGGTCACCGAGCGCCGTGCGGAAATGACGGGATGGGACGACCCACCAGTCGGGAATATCAAATCCAGCGGCACGCAGGCGATGGAGGTTCCAAGCCTTGCCGCCAAGCTCCGCCTCGCTCAGCCCGGAAAGCGGGGCGGATGAGGGAACAAGCTGCACGGGAAGGGGGGTCATCGAACCACCTCCCACCAGACGGCATCGGCAAAACCGAAAATTTGGGCGGCCAGCACCATGAAGATGTAGGCCTCGGCTGTCGGCCGCAGGGCGCTTTCATAGCGATCAGGGTCGCCGAGGAATTGGAAGTGACGCCAAGCCACAAGAGCGAAGCCGGCAGCATGCATCACCGGGTAGAACCAGGGGAGCGAATAGCCCAGCCAAAACCAGATGCCGATCGCGAGGGCGATCGCCTGCAGGGCGGCTGCGAGCGCAACCGAGGAGGTGCGGCCGAACAGGCGTGAATAGGTGACATAGGCGTCTTCGCGGCCGGGGGCACGGATCTTGCGGGCAACCTCCCAGCCGAGCACCATCGCCCACATCATGAGGATGAACGCCGTGAGGGGCCCCCAGGCGAGAGCGGTGAAGGCAATGCCGCTTTCGCCGGCAAACATCGCGAACCCGTAGATGAAAATGAGGGGAAACAGGGGATTATGGGTCGCAACGGTGAGCGGCAGACTGTCTTTCAGAATCGCCGGCATGAAGAAATAGCGGAACATCAGAAGCGCGTAGCCCAGCACCGCGAGCGCCATCCACACCGCCGCCCCGGACCACAGATTGCCGACCACATAGAGCGCGATCACCAATGTGAGCGCGATCACCATGTCGCTCTCGAGCACCCGGCCC
>JAPULJ010000056.1 GCA_027295145.1 Alphaproteobacteria bacterium
CACGTCGGCGAAGTGGTCGGCGTCCCAGAACGCCAGGAGCCGGCCCGAGCAACCGTCATCGACAATCTTCCCGATCCCCGCCCATCTGTATCCCAGACCAAGCGCCAGTGCGCGTGCGCCTGTCTCAAATATTGACGCGCCATCGTCGGCGCCGCCGAGCAGCAAGGCAAGAGCATCCTCGCGCCGACGATAGTCGGCCAGTCGCAGGGGCGACTTGGATAGGCGGGCCCGTCTAGCGCTCGCCGGATCGCGCTGTAGCGCCGGGTGCCCGGTCCGACGCGTCGGCGTCTTTACAGCAGACGTTGCCACGATGAATCCCAACGGTTGCAAGAGCTTGGGATCCACAGCATTAGAAGATATCGATTAAATCTTAGTGTAGGTTTTCGAAAATTGTCTTCAACTTTTATTCGAAGCTTCCGAGGTTAACCCTACCCCCCAGCTTAATCGGGGAAGTTGGGGCATATTTGAGCGGATAGAATGGCAAAATCCATTCCATTGGTTTGGAAGATTTCGGAAATTTCTCACATTGGCTGTTCCCCGGTGATGGTTGAACGGGGTCTGCGGGGAGCCCCGTGGATGCGAGATGGAGAACAGTCATGAAGTACTTTGCAGGGTTATAGATTCCCTGGAAGAGACCAGCCTCCGCGGCGCCCCATAGTAGAAGTCAAGGGAGGGGCTTTGCAACGGCCCCTCCCCCTTGATGTTATCCCCGGCGGTGCCGTGGCCGCCGACGCGGGTTGCCGCCAGGGGCAGGGCCAATCGTGGCGCAACCCCCTTTCGCGATGCACTTGGCGCCATTCCAAGCGCCCTTGCCGAGCCCCTTGGCGCCGCGCCCGACCCATTTGCCGGCGCGCCCGACCTTCTTGCCTTTTATCTTGGCACCGCGCCCGACATCCTTGGCGAAGCGCCCGACGGCCTTGCCGGCTTTCTTGGCGCCGCGCCCGACCCATTTGCCGGCTTTCTTGGTGCCGCGCCCGATTTCCCTGCCAAGACCGCCGTACGCTCGGCCAGTTCTCTTGCCATACCCCACGACACCCTTGCCGTAGGCCTTGGAAGCCTTACCGACTTCCTTGGCGCCGCGCCCGACACGCCCGCCGATTGACTTGGCGCCGCTCCCGACAGTCTTACCGCTTTTCTTGGCCGCACGGCCGACGGCCTTGCCGCCTTTCTTGATCCCACGGCCGACCTTTTTCGCGGCCCCTTTGATGCTCCAGGCTTGTGCCTCGGGCACAAACGCGAAACTGGTCACGGTCATCGTTCCCACGGGGACTGCGACAGCCATCACCAGAGCTACGAGTAGTTTCTTCATCATCTTTCGACTCCTTATCCTAGTTTGTTTTCACCCCCTTTCAGTGAAGGACGAGCCCGGAACCGGCCCCGTTCATGCCGCTCGGTCGAGCGGCGGGTCGAGGCTCTGATTGGCACGGTCTCTTGCGTGGACGGCACATTAACCATCCGGTCGTGTTCGGTCAGTGATGCGCATCACCTCGTCGATTGTTCACCCTGAGCGCCTGTCGCCAGCGGTCCGGGAGCGGCTAATTCAGGGCGCAGAACGGAATGTCCGTTGCTGGCTGAGGGTGTTGAAGAACTCGGATGTGGGCCGGATTAGATGTCCGCTATTGGTAGTAGCGGACTTTTCGGTTCCGCCTCCGGGCGATGCCGGGGCGGTTTTTATGTTTTAGATCGATTGGTTTGGGCTATTTCTGCACTGATCATGCGATGACAGGTCTCGGCGGCGGTATGGCGGCGAGTTTTACCAGGCGTTTGAGGTTCTGCACGCTCGCAGCCAGGAGGATCTCGTCCCTGGCCCCGGTCAGGTCGCGCAACCTGAGGCGCGTGAGCCCCAAGGTCCGCTTCAAGTCGCCGAACAAGGTCTCGATCTTCTTGCGCGCACGCCCGGACGCCACGTCGCGCGGTATCTTGCGGGACGGCGTGCGCGGACAGCATCGGGGTCTTCAAGGCCGGGCCGGCAGAACCACCGATAGGCAAGGTTGAGGTTGAGCTCGACCTCTTGGCAGAACCGGCGCTCGGAGCGGATCGAATAGCAATAACCGATCAAGAGCATCCGAATCATCAGTTCCGGATCGACCGAGGGACAGCCCGTGTGACTGTAGAATGCCGAGAGCCCGCCGCGTAGCCACCTCAGATTGAGAACCGCGTCGATCCGGCGAAGCAGATGATTGGCGGGAACCCGGTCCGCAAGATCGAACTCATAGAATAGTCGGTCCTGCTGGCCGACAGCCTGCCCCATCATCATACCGCCCCGTCACTGAAACCATCAATACGAAGAAATCACCATCCGGCGACGTTCTCTAGCGAGTTCTTCAACAGCCTCAGCTAACAGCAGACTTATGCGGCACAACAGAAGCAGCTGCAAAATGACCCATCGCGATGCCCATGGTGGGAGCCCTGCACCTCATCAAAATCGGGCCAAAATGTGTGTGGCATCGAAGGCGGTATGACGGTTGTCACTGCGCCAATGGTTAAATTCCGCAATGATCGCGCTATCAGATGGGGAGGGATAGTCAGCCGCAACACTCGGCCACCAGCCGAATGAAAGGAACCAACCCATGAAGATCAGAATTCTCTCGACCGTCGCCGCCGCGCTTATTGCGGGCGTCGCCGGCCTCACCCTCGCCACCACCGCATCAGCAGGCGTCCCCAAGAAGCTTAAGCTGGCTGGGGCGTGCGCCTCAGTAAACGGCGGCAACTACAATAGTTTTAACGCCATGGACTTCAGCGGATGGAAGACGGGCCTCTGCTTGCTTCACACTATCTCTACCCAAAACACGAAGCTCGGGTGGGGTGCCACAACCCGCGCCAATTTCAAGAAATACGTCCGCTTGCCGGCCAATAGGTTGAACCTTGCAAGATGCGCTAAATCCCTCGTCTTGTTGCGTTTATATAAGCGCACGGGTGGGGGAAACTGGAAGCTGGTTCTGAAAACGAAAGGCAAGGCCTACCCGAAGATTTCCACAAGCGGCTATATCACCGGATGCGAAGCCGTCGTGGTCACCGGGTACTATACCGGAGGGAATCAGTACCGGACCCTCGTCATGGCTATCGACGGCGACGGCAAAAACAAAGGCAACCTTATCGCCAGCTGGATCCACGGCTATTAATAAGTATACTTGATTGGCTGGCTTGAATTGCCGGACCGTCACGTTGACCCCAAGCCCTAAAATAGGCTTGGCATATCGGCGACAAGACGTGTGAGGGCGGGCTCGCCGGGTCCGCCCCTCTTCGTGTCCCGGCGGCCCCCACCGTGCCACGTCTCAGATCAAATGAGGGCCGTGCTAGGAATGACTGCCACCAACATCCGCGTGACAGTTACACGAGACGCCCCACGCAGTGGTTTGGTCAGCATTTAGGCGATTTGTTGCCACCGACGCCTGTTCAGAAAAAGGAGACATTGCAGGATCTGCAAGGTCTCCAATTTCATCACGGAAAAACGATGCCGTTCTTGAGAGTACGACGTTTGATTACGTGCGGCCTATTTCTTTGCCTGCGGCTTATTAATACGTGTCACTACCTGCGGCGCTTTTCTCACTCTCTTGAATTCGGCGGGCTTGCTAGGCTTCGAGTAGCCCGGCAAGGCGCTGGGATCGTGAATGCCCGCCGTCTTGGGCGGGTCCGGCTGCGGGTTGAACGCTGACGCGGATGTGGCCGCGCCCAGCACCAGGCCTAGGGCCAAGACGGCGCCTGTCATTGTTTTCGAAAATCGTTCCATTTTCTTCATCCTTTCTTGAATTGCGTCGAGGCGACAATCGCCCCTCTTGCAAAGCCAGTGTGATTGTCATCACACCTTAGAGGAGCGATCCTGAACCATCACTGAGACGGCAATTCATCAACGGTTCATCAATCGGTCCGTGAACATCACACCGCATCCCTCAATCGGGCGCCAGCATCGCGATACGCTAGATGGTGATGTGGTAATGTCTCCTGCTGGCTGCGGCTGTTCCGGGTGGGTGTTTATGTCTGCTGCTGAACCACAGGAGACACTAGTCATTCAATTCGGCAGTTATGCGTGCGGCGCCAATAAGAATGCCAGCGTTGAGAATAGCAGCAAGCCCGGGGTCTATGCTCGTTCCGGCAGCCCCGCTTTGCGGAATCCGTCCCGATATTTGTCGCGGTCGCGGCTTTCTTTGAAGGGTAGGCCTTGCACGTGATCCGCGATGCAGAAGTCTGGCTTCAGACTCAGAACCTTTCCGGCATGCAGGCTTGCCTTCTGTTCCGATCCGAGTTGTGCATAACAGGCAGCGATCTCTGCATGGTGGCTGAAGCGGGGCACACGAACCTGCTTGAAGGCCTCGATTGCATCCTCATAGCTGCGCGCCATGTATAAAGCGCGACCCAGCAAGTGCGCCCGTCCAGCGGCGTCGTAGGGGTCCAGGCGCATGGCCTGACGCGCCCAGTCCACACCTTCAACCGGTCGACCAAGCCATGTTAGCAACTCGCTCCGCTGTGCGACAACGCGAGGATCATTAGGATTCAAGGCGAATGCCTTTTGATGATGGAGTTCGGCCTCTTCCAATAGGGCGACCATCATGCGCACTTCGCAC